>JBOICD010000164.1:0-7597 GCA_050739855.1 Pseudomonas sp. | reverse complement strand
GTTTTCAGTCGACCGACGCGCAGCGGCAACTCACGCAGGCGGTGGGCCAGGGCGATGGCCGGCGGATCGCCGGCACGACCGCCGGAGTAATTCTGCAGACCGATGTGGATAAGTCCACCGAGGAAGGTCCCGGTGGTCAGCACCACGGAGTCGGCGAGAAAACGCAGACCCATTTGCGTCACTACACCGCGCACCTGGTCCTGTTCGACGATCAGGTCGTCGCAGGACTGCTGAAATATCCACAGGTTGGGCTGGTTCTCAAGAATCTCGCGCACTACCGCTTTGTAGATAGCGCGGTCGGCCTGGGCGCGAGTAGCGCGTACGGCCGGGCCTTTGCGATTGTTCAAAACACGGAATTGGATACCGCTCTTGTCAGTAGCCAGCGCCATGGCGCCGCCGAGCGCGTCAATTTCCTTGACCAGGTGGCTCTTGCCGATGCCACCGATGGCCGGGTTGCAACTCATATGACCGAGGGTTTCCACGTTATGGGTCAGCAGCAGGGTTTTTACGCCCATGCGTGCAGACGCAAGCGCAGCCTCGGTACCGGCATGGCCGCCGCCGATGACGATCACTTCAAAACGGGAAGGGAAATCCACCACGCACCTCGTGCCTGTTTCGGGAATAGATAGGGATAACGCACAAGTATAGGGACTTACCCCCCTCTAAAGGAACCTTTTGCACAAAATTTAACCAGGCTGTGGATGAGTGGCGAGCAATAGAAATAAAGAGAGAGAAATTTATTAAAGCTTTGTTTTTATGTTTATTCTTATGCACCACCATTTCTGTGGATAAAGTGCTGCAGGCCTTTATTTACCTTATGTACAGAGGTTCAAAACCCTGTGGTCTACCCGCCATGAGCGTTCTGGATAAGCGCTTTAAGCCTGTGGATGAAATGCCTACTTACCCACAGGCGGATTTATCTCCAGCCTTGAAGGGCAGTTATCAACGGAGCTGAAGGTGGGTTTTCCACAGGGCTTATTTCACAGATTTGTGGATAGTCGTGCAGCCGAGAAGGCAGGACTCGCGCATTGGCAGTCCTGAAAGGGAGGGAAAATCGAAGGAAGAAGTACAGCAGCCAGGCCCGTTGCAGACCCGGCTGTGGATAAGGACGCTTACTTGCCGATGCAGAAGCTGGAGAAGATTCGGCCCAGAAGGTCGTCGGAACTGAATGCACCGGTGATTTCACCCAAGGCTTGCTGAGCCTGGCGCAGATCCTCTGCCAGCAGTTCACCGGCACCTGCAAGGGTCAGCTGGGCACGACCGTGTTCCAGGTGTGCACTGGCCAGACGCAGTGCCTCCAGATGGCGCCTGCGGGCACTGAAGCTGCTTTCAGCCGTCTGTTCATAACCCATGCAGGCCTTCAGGTGCTCGCGCAGCAGCTCCAGCCCCATGTCGGCATCCTTGGCACTGAGGGTAATGGTGACGTGGCCATCCGCGCTTTGTTCCATGGCAACGGTCTCGCCACTCAGATCAGCCTTGTTACGAATCAGCGTGACTTTCGCCAGATCCGGACGCAGATCCAGGAATTCCGGCCACAGCGCAAAGGGGTCACTGGCTTCCGGCGCGGTGGAATCGACGACCAACAACACTCGATCGGCTTCGTTGATGGCTTTGAGCGCACGCTCCACGCCGATCTTTTCCACATGGTCGTCGGTATCGCGCAATCCGGCAGTATCCACAACGTGCAGCGGCATGCCGTCGATGTGGATATGTTCGCGCAGGATGTCCCGGGTAGTGCCGGCAATGTCGGTGACAATTGCCGCCTCGCGCCCCGCCAGAACGTTTAGCAAGCTCGATTTACCGGCATTCGGCCGACCCGCGATCACTACGGTCATGCCATCGCGCAACAAGGCCCCCTGCCCGGCCTCACGCTGCACTGTGGATAAATTAGTTCGCACGTCATCGAGCATGCCCAGTACATGGCCATCGGCGAGGAAGTCGATTTCCTCTTCGGGAAAATCGATAGCCGCTTCGACATAGATCCGCAGGCTGATCAATTTCTCGGTGAGGTTATCCACACGACGGGAGAATTCACCCTGCAGCGAGCGCAACGCATTGCGCGCCGCCTGTGCAGAACTGGCTTCAATGAGGTCGGCAATCGCTTCGGCCTGGGCCAGGTCGAGTTTGTCATTGAGGAATGCGCGTTCGCTGAATTCACCTGGGCGGGCCAGTCGGCAACCCAGTTGTACACAGCGCTGCAGGAGCATATCCAAAACTACCGGGCCACCATGGCCCTGGAGCTCCAGCACGTCTTCGCCGGTGAACGAGTTCGGCCCGGGGAAAAAAAGGGCGATACCTTCATCGATGACCAGGCCATCGTCTGCACGAAATGGTCCGTAATGGGCATGCCGCGGCGTCAGTGACTTCCCACAGATTGCCAGCCCGGCATGCTGCGCCAGGGGCCCGGAAAGCCGCACGATCCCCACGCCCCCACGTCCCTGGGCGGTAGCGATGGCGGCAATGGTTTCACGCACAGTGTTCATGCTCGAAGGCCTCACGACAAAAAACGACAGATAGCAAAACGCCCCACGAGGGGGCGTTTATCCACAGGTTAGCTGGCTAACCCGTTATGCAGCGGCTTTCTTGGTAGCATTTTCGATGCTGCGAGTGATGTACCACTGCTGTGCGATCGACAGGCAGTTGTTCACAACCCAGTACAGCACCAGACCTGCAGGGAACCACAGGAAGAAGAAGGTGAAGATGATCGGCATCAGCTTCATCACCTTGGCCTGCATCGGATCTGGCGGCGTCGGGTTCAGCTGCTGCTGGATGAACATGGTCGCGCCCATGATGATCGGCAGGATGAAGAACGGATCCTTGATCGACAGGTCGGTGATCCAGAACATCCACGGCGCCTGACGCATCTCGACGCTTTCCAGCAATACCCAGTACAGCGAGAGGAAGACTGGCATCTGCACCAGAATCGGCAGGCAGCCGCCCAGCGGGTTGATCTTCTCTTTCTTGTACAGCTCCATCATGGCTTGCGACATTTTCTGCCGGTCATCGCCATGTTGTTCTTTCAGCGCAGCCAGTTTTGGCGCCACGGCACGCATACGCGCCATCGACTTGTAGCTGGCGGCGGACAGCGGGAAGAACAGCAGCTTGATCAGCATGGTCAGGACGATGATCGACCAGCCCCAGTTGCCGAGCAGGCTGTGGATATGTTGCAGCAGCCAGAAGATCGGCTGAGCGATGAACCACAGAATGCCGTAGTCAACCGTCAGTTCCAGACCTGGGGACAACTCTTTGAGCTTGTCCTGGATCTTCGGACCGGCGTACAGCATGGTGCTGGTTTCGCCTTTGGCGCCAGCCGCTACGTTCAGCGCCGGGCCGGTGAAACCGATGATGTAGTTGCCCTGGCTGTCCTTGCGAGTCTGAACAATGTTGTTTTCAGACTTGTTTGGAATCCAGGCGGTCACGAAGTAGTGCTGCAGCCAGGCTACCCAACCACCGGAAACATTTTCTTTCAGATTTCCCTTGTCGATGTCTTTCATCGACACCTTTTTGTAGGGTTCCGAACTTGTCCACAGGGCAGCACCGAGATAGGTCGCGGTACCGGTCGCAGTGCTCGAGGATGGATCCGAGCTTGCGTCGCGCTTGAGTTGCGCAAACAGGTTACCGGTCCAGGGCTGTGCGCTCTGGTTGTCGATCAGGTAGGTAACGGTCAGGTCGTACTCACCGCGCTTGAAGCTGAAGCGCTTGATGTAGTTGACGCCGTTATCGCTGAACTTCAGGTCGACGACCAGTTGCTCCTGGCCATCGGCCAGTTGATAACTTTTCTGATCGGCGGCGTACAGCGGACGACCGCTCGGACGTGCATCCGGACCATTGGTACCGGTCAGGCCGCTTTGGGCCAGGTAAGTACGCTCACTACCGTTGTCGAACAACTGGAACGGAATGTCCGGATGATCCTGACGGCGCGGATACTTGGGCAGCATCAGCTGGGCGATGTCACCACCGTTTGGATCGATAGCCAGGTCGAGGACGTCAGTTCTGACCCGAATCAGGTCTTTGCTGACGGCAACCGGAGCCAGTTCGGCTGGGCTGGATTCAGCGTTGGCGCTTGGCACATCGGCGCTGGCGCCAGTGTTGCCGGCCTGCGCGGTGTCCGGCAAGGCCGGGGCAGCGTTGCTGGCAGCAGTATTCTGAGTCGGCAAGGCAGCTTGGCCGTAGTCCTGGTTCCAGTTAAGGACCATGACGTAGGACACGATTGCCAGGGCGACGATCAGGATCGTGCGTTTAATATCCATGATTACTCGGCTATCGAAGAAGAACGGGAAGAGGGAGCTGGCGGAACCGGGTCAAAACCGCCGGCATTCCACGGGTGACAACGCCCCAGGCGACGAACGGTTAGCCACCCGCCACGTAAAAGACCATGGTTTTCGATGGCTTCTAACGCATAACAGGAGCAACTGGGGTAGAAACGACAGTGATTAGCCATCAGAGGACTAATGGCATAACGGTAAAACTGGATCGGAACGAGTGCCAGTTTACGCATCATTTTTACTGTCTACCCCCACAGAGTCGGTGTTCACCACTGGAGCGGGCCGACTGCGTGCGAGGCGCTTCCAGAGCTTGCCAAAATGTTGGTGCAATTCTGGGTTTTCAATCTCGCCCAACCCTTTGCGCGCGACGATCACGATATCCCAACCTGCAAGCAAGTGCTGGTTCAGGCGAAACGAATCGCGCATCAGGCGTTTCAGGCGATTGCGTTGAACGGAGAGCTTGACGCTCTTTTTCCCGATCACAAGCCCCAGGCGGGGGTGATCCAGACCGTTCTCGCGGGCAAGGAGCAGCAGGTTTTTCCCTGGGACCTTGCCGGTTGGGGAGTCGAAGACCGCTTTGAATTGTCGGGGGATAAGCAGACGCTTTTCCCGACTGAAGTCCTGACTCACCACCTGTGCCGAAAAATCAAACTGCCAGGCGCTTACGGCCTTTGGCACGGCGACGCGACAGAACGGCACGACCGTTCTTGGTGGCCATACGGGCACGGAAACCGTGAGTGCGAGCGCGCTTGATGGTGCTTGGTTGGAAAGTACGTTTCATGGCGTGTTACCTGGTTCGTCGACTACGGGCCGGAATGGCCCCCGTTTTAAGAGACCGGCGATTCTAGAGAAAGCGCAGCCATAGGTCAATTTCCAACCAGCTTTTCCTTATAGACGGGAAATCACCCTTTTCAGGTCTGGGGTTCAGCGTGGAGAACCAGCACACGCTTAAACATAAAAAAAGAGAGAGGAATTATTTAAAGCTTTTCTGTAAATCTTATAAAGCTTATGTCGGAGATATCTGTGGATAAAACGCTACAGGCCTTAATCTACGTTATGTACAGAGGATTGAAACCTTGTCGAGAAGAGGTGCTCTGGCTGTGTCGAAGCCTCGGAAAAGCTGTGGATCAAATCGATGCTTATCCACAGGGCGGTTATCCACCGATTTCAACCCCCAGTTGTGCAAAGACCTCAGGTACGGTTATCCACAGAGCTTATTCACAGCACGGAAAGGCCATTTTGGTCACTAAGCTGCTGATTTATCGCCATCCTCAACGCACCTGCATGTGGATAACTGCGCTGCTGCTCGGTACAATGGGGGCTTGTTTTTGCCTCACCGGCTTTCAACTCAGGGGATATCCGTGTCAGTGGAACTTTGGCAGCAGTGCGTGGAGCTTCTGCGCGATGAACTGCCTGCCCAGCAATTCAACACCTGGATCCGTCCGCTACAGGTCGAAGCCGAAGGCGACGAGTTGCGCGTCTACGCGCCCAACCGTTTCGTTCTCGATTGGGTCAATGAAAAATACCTGAGCCGTCTGCTCGAGCTGCTCGGCGAGCATGGCAACGGCATTGCGCCTGCCCTTTCCTTATTAATAGGCAGCAGACGCAGTTCGGCGCCTCGTGCCGCCCCCAACGCACCGCTGGCTGCTGCTGTCGCCGCATCCCAGGCGCAGGCTGCACAGACTGCCGTGGTTAACGAACCGGTTGCCGCACCTGTTGCTGCTCCGGCCGCGGCTGAAGTCGAGCAAGCGCCTTCGCGTGACAGCTTCGATTCCATGGGCGAATCCGCTTCTGCGCCGGCGCCAAGTGGTCGTACCGAGCAACGTACCGTGCAGGTCGAAGGTGCGCTCAAGCACACCAGCTACCTGAACCGTACCTTTACCTTCGAGAACTTCGTCGAGGGTAAGTCCAACCAGCTGGCTCGCGCAGCCGCCTGGCAGGTCGCCGACAATCCCAAGCATGGCTACAACCCGCTGTTCCTTTACGGTGGTGTAGGTCTGGGTAAAACGCACTTGATGCATGCTGTGGGTAACCACCTGCTCAAGAAGAACCCGAATGCCAAGGTGGTCTACCTGCATTCCGAGCGTTTCGTCGCGGACATGGTCAAGGCACTGCAGCTCAATGCCATCAACGAGTTCAAGCGCTTCTACCGTTCTGTGGATGCGCTGCTCATCGATGACATTCAGTTCTTCGCCCGTAAAGAGCGTTCCCAGGAAGAGTTTTTCCACACCTTCAACGCCTTGCTCGAGGGCGGTCAGCAGGTAATCCTGACCAGTGACCGCTACCCGAAAGAGATTGAAGGGCTGGAAGAGCGTCTGAAATCGCGCTTCGGCTGGGGCCTGACCGTCGCGGTCGAGCCGCCGGAACTGGAAACCCGCGTCGCGATCCTGATGAAGAAAGCTGACCAGGCCAAGGTAGACTTGCCGCATGACGCTGCCTTCTTTATTGCCCAGCGTATTCGCTCCAACGTCCGTGAACTTGAAGGTGCACTGAAGCGCGTCATCGCCCATTCGCACTTCATGGGACGTGACATCACCATCGAGCTGATTCGTGAATCGCTCAAGGATCTTCTGGCACTGCAGGACAAACTGGTGAGTGTGGATAACATCCAGCGCACCGTGGCCGAGTACTACAAGATCAAGATCTCCGATCTGCTGTCCAAGCGCCGCTCCCGTTCGGTGGCCCGCCCGCGTCAGGTGGCCATGGCCCTGTCCAAGGAACTGACCAACCACAGCTTGCCGGAAATCGGTGACGTCTTCGGCGGCCGCGACCACACCACCGTGTTGCACGCGTGCCGCAAGATCAACGAACTCAAGGAATCCGACGCGGATATCCGCGAGGACTACAAGAACCTGCTGCGGACCCTGACGACGTGATTGGCGTCAGCGCAGCTTATTAAGGCAAGGGACTAGACCATGCACTTCACCATTCAACGCGAAGCCCTGTTGAAACCCCTGCAACTGGTCGCAGGCGTCGTCGAGCGCCGCCAGACCTTGCCGGTACTGTCCAACGTACTGCTGGTTGTTCAGGGTCAGCAGCTTTCACTGACCGGTACAGACCTGGAAGTGGAACTGGTTGGCCGTGTTCAACTGGAAGAGCCTGCCGAGCCAGGCGAAATCACCGTCCCCGCGCGCAAGCTCATGGATATCTGCAAGAGCTTGCCAAACGACGCGCTGATCGACATCAAGCTCGATGAGCAGAAGATCGTGGTCAAGGCCGGGCGCAGCCGTTTCACCCTGTCGACCCTGCCAGCCAATGACTTCCCGACTGTTGAAGAAGGCCCGGGTTCGCTGACCTGCAACCTTGAGCAAAGTCGTCTGCGCCGCCTGATC
>JBOICD010000163.1:0-7624 GCA_050739855.1 Pseudomonas sp. | reverse complement strand
GCCTTGTCGTGATCGACAAGGCCGCCGGCGGGATTACTGGCGGGTCTGGCGCTGCTGCAGCAACAGGTTGCTGAAGCCGCTGCCAGCCAGTTGTTTCTGGGCTACGGTCAGCTGTTCGCGATTGCTGAACGGGCCGACCAGTACCCGGTACCAGGTTTCTTCTTTGACGGTGCCGGACTCCACCTTGACCGCCTGGCCGAGCAGGATGATCTGCGCACGGACCTTGTCGGCATCGGCCTGCTTGCGGAACGAGCCGGCCTGCAGGAAGAACTGGGTGGTTGCCGCCGGCTTGATCACCGGTGGTGCCGGTGGTGGCGTCTGCCCCATCAGCGCGGCCTGGGCCCGTGCGGTATCGATCTTCGCCGCTTCAGCCGGAGTGACCGGCGGTTGCGCCGGTACCGGCGGGGTTTTCTCCGGTACCGCTTCAGGCGGCACGATCACTTCCGACTCGGGCAGCAAGGTATAGAAGTCATACTTTGGCTTGACCGGCTGTTGCGGGCTCGGTGCAGTCTTGTTGGCTTCTGCGGCCTTTTCGGCTTTCTGCTGCTCCGGCTTGCTGCGCTTGACCTCTTCGTTGCCCGGCTCAAGCTTCATCAGAAACACAATGAAGGCGCCGACGGTCAGGCCGATCGCCAGCCACAACCAGCCCGGAATCGGTTGCTTTGCAGGGGCCTGGTTGCGACTGGCGCCGCGCTTGGGGGCGGGTTTTTTCTTGGCAGCCAACTTACATACGCTCCAGGGTTTCCAGGCCGAGCAGTTCCAGACCTTGCTTGAGGGTGCGGCCAGTCAGGGCTGCCAGGCGCAGGCGGCTCTGCTGTTGTTCAGGGGTTTCTGCGGCCAGGATCGGGCAGTTCTCGTAGAAGCTGGAGAACAGGCCGGCGACGTCGTACAGGTAGGCGCAGAGGACGTGCGGGGTGCCTTTTTCGGCGACGTTGTTCAGGATTTCGCCGAACTGTGCCAGGCGCGCGGCCAGGTCTTGTTCCTGGGCGGCCTGCAGGACGATCTGCCCGTCCACTTCATCGAAGCACTTGCCCAGCTTGCGGAACACGCCGGCAACGCGGGTGTAGGCGTACAGCAGGTACGGCGCGGTGTTGCCTTCGAAGTTGAGCATCAGTTCGAAGTTGAAGCTGTAGTCGCTGGTGCGGTGCTTGGACAGGTCGGCGTATTTCACCGCGTCGATACCGACCACCTGGCCGATCGCGCGCAGTTCGTCTTCTGGCAGCTCGGGGTTCTTCTCCTTGACCAAGGTATAAGCGCGTTCCTTGGCTTCGGTGAGCAGGTCGATCAGCTTCACCGTGCCGCCGTCGCGGGTCTTGAACGGGCGGCCATCGGCGCCGTTCATGGTGCCGAAGCCCATGTGTTCCATTTGCATCGGATGACCGACGAAGCCGGCCAGGCGGGCCACTTCGAACACCTGGTTGAAGTGCAGGGCCTGACGCTGGTCGACGAAGTACAGGGCACGATCGGCCTTCAGTACGTTGCTGCGGTAGCGCACGGCGGCCAGGTCGGTGGTGGCGTACAGGTAGCCGCCGTCGGCTTTCTGCACGATCACTGGCAATGGCTCGCCTTCAGCGGTCTTGAACTCTTCGAGGAACACGCACTGGGCGCCCTTGCTCTCAACCAGCAGGCCCTTGGCCTTGAGGTCGTTGACGACATTGGCCAGGTCATCGTTATAGGCACTTTCGCCCATGACGTCGGCCATGGTCAGTTTGACGTTGAGCAGTGCGTAGGTCTTCTGGCAGTGCGACAGCGAGATGTCCTTGAAGCGGGTCCACAGCTTCAGGCATTCCTCGTCACCGGCTTGCAGCTTGACCACCAGGCCGCGGGCACGGTCGGCGAACTCTTGCGACTCGTCGAAGCGCTTTTTCGCCGCGCGGTAGAAGTTTTCCAGGTCCGACAGCTCGTCGCTGGTGATCGGGTTTTCCTGCAGGTAGGCCATCAGCATGCCGAACTGGGTGCCCCAGTCGCCAACGTGGTTCTGACGAATCACGGTGTCGCCGAGGAACTCCAGAACGCGCGACACGGCGTCGCCGATGATGGTCGAGCGCAGGTGGCCGACGTGCATTTCTTTGGCCAGGTTAGGGGCCGACAGGTCGACCACCACCTTCTGCTGCGGGCCGGCCTTGCTGACACCGAGCTTGGCGTCGGCCAGCGCGGCATCCAGGCGAGCGGCCAGGGCCTGGGTATTCTGGAAGAAGTTGAGAAAGCCGGGACCGGCGATCTCGACCTTGCTGACCTGCTCGTCGGCAGGCAGCGCGGCGATGATTTTTTCTGCCAGGTCGCGGGGCTTCATGCCGGCCGGCTTGGCCAGCATCATCGCGATGTTGCTGGCGAAGTCGCCGTGGGTTTTGTCCCGGGCGTTTTCCACCTGGATCGCCGGCGTCAGCCCTTCAGGCAACACACCGTCGGTGACGAGTTGGGCGAGGGCTTGCTGGATAAGCTGGCGAATGGTGTCTTTCATGGGCTTCTCTTTCGACCGCAAGCGCGGCGGCGCTTCGATGCGCAGGTGGAAAAACTGGACATTATCCGTTGCCGGGGCGAGGTTGCCAACCTTTGAGGGATTTGTGGTGCCTTTATCGCGGGGCAAGCCCGCTCCCACAGGGGGCTATCAATACAGATCCACCGGGTCTACATCCAAAGACCAGCGTACCTGGCGCCCGGACGGCATTTGCTCCAACAGTAGCAACCAGGCACTGATCAGTCGATGCAAAGGCGCCCGCGCATTGGCCTGGAGCAATAGTTGTGCACGAAAACGCCCCGCACGTCGTTCCATCGGCGCCGGTACCGGGCCCAACAGCTCGATGCCCTGCAGGTTGTGCTCCGCCAGCAGCTGTTCGGCTGCGCTGCAGGCTTCGTCGAGGAAACTCTCGGCCTGCCCTGGTTTGTGCGCTTCGGCGCGCAGCAGGGCGAGGTGGGCAAACGGTGGCAGTCCCGCTGCACGGCGCTCGCTCAAGGCTTGCTCGGCAAAGGCGAAGTAACCCTGTTCGGTCAATTGCACCAGCAACGGGTGGTCGGCCAGATGGGTCTGGATAATCACCTTGCCAGGCTCCTCGGCGCGTCCCGCGCGCCCGGCGACCTGGACGATCAGCTGGGCCATGCGCTCGCTGGCGCGGAAATCGCCGGAGAACAAGCCGCCATCGGCATCGAGGATCGCTACCAGGGTCACCCGCGGGAAGTGGTGCCCTTTGGCGAGCATCTGGGTGCCGACCAGGATGCACGGCTGGCCGCGCTGGATGGTGTTGAACAATTGGTTCATGGCGTCTTTGCGCGAGGTGCTGTCACGGTCCACGCGCAGTACCGGAAAGTCGGGGAACAGAATGCTCAGGCGTTCTTCGGCCCGCTCAGTGCCGGCGCCAACCGGGCGCAGGTCGACTTTGTTGCATTGCGGGCACTGGCGCGGCACGCGTTCGTCGTAACCGCAGTGGTGGCAGCGCAGTTCGTTGGAGCGTTGGTGGACGGTCATGCGCGCGTCGCAACGCGGGCACTCGGACATCCAGCCGCAATCGTGGCACAGCAGGGTCGGGGCAAAGCCGCGGCGATTGAGGAATACCAGTACCTGCTGGCCGGCGGCCAGGGTCTGGCCGATGGCCTGCTGCATCGGCCCGCTGATACCGCTGTCCAGCGGCCGGCTCTTGACGTCCAGGCGCAGAAAACGTGGCTGCTGGGCGCCACCGGCGCGCTGATTGAGGCGCAGCAGGCCGTAGCGGCCGCTGTGGGCGTTGTGCAGACTTTCCAGTGACGGCGTCGCCGAGCCGAGCAGAATCGGGATGTTTTCCTGACGCGCCCGCACCAGGGCCAGATCGCGGGCGTGATAGCGCAAGCCTTCTTGCTGTTTATAGGAGCCGTCGTGCTCCTCGTCGATGATGATCAGGCCCGGGTGCTTCATCGGCGTGAACAGGGCCGAGCGGGTGCCGATGATGATATCGGCCTCGCCGTCGCGGGCCGCCAGCCAGGCGTCCAGGCGTTCGCGGTCGTTGACCGCCGAGTGCAGCAGGGCGATACGGGCGTTGAAGCGCTGTTCGAAGCGCGCCAGGGTCTGCGGCCCGAGGTTGATTTCCGGAATCAGGATCAGCGCCTGCTTGCCAGCCTCAAGGGTTTCGCGGATCAGCTGCAGGTACACCTCGGTCTTGCCGCTGCCGGTGACGCCGGCAAGCAGAAAGGCATGAAAGCTGTCAAAGCCCGAACGCACGGCATTGAAGGCTGCGCGTTGTTCGTCGTTGAGTGGCAGCTCGGATTGGGCCAGCCAGTGCTCATGGCGTTCCTGAGGCAGATGGCGGCGCACTTCGACCTGGACCAGGTCTTTGGCCAGCAACAGGTCGAGGCTGTCCTTGCTCAGCATCAGCTTGCTCAGCAGGTTGTGGGCAACGCCGTGGGGGTGCTGTGCCAGGGTCGTCAGGGCTTCACGCTGACGTGGCGCGCGGGCGATGCGCGGATCATCCAGGCGCGCCCCCGGGGCAATCTGCCAGAAGCGCTCCTGGCGGGCCTCGGCCGGTTCGCCCTGGCGCAACAGCACCGGCAGGGCCCAGCTCAGGGTGTCGCCAAGGCTGTGCTGATAGTATTGGGCCGTCCACAGGCACAGTTTGAACAGCGGCGGGGGCAGCGGCGAAACCGGGTCGAGCAGGGCAATTGCCGGCTTGAGTTTGTCCGCCGGAACCTCACTCTTGTCGCTGATTTCGATCAGGATGCCGATCATTTCCCGCCGCCCGAAGGGCACGCGGATACGCATGCCCGGGGTCAGCGCCTGGCGCGCCATGCTCGCTGGCGCCCTGTAGTCGAACAGTCGCCGCAGGGGCGAGGGCAGGGCGAGGCGCAGAATGACGTCGGACACGCGATGAATTCTCTAAAGGGGGTTACCAAGACCCGGCGAGCCTAGCAGACGACGGTCGGTGCAAGCGACAACTTGCGTTGACAGCATGCTCTGGTATTATTCGCCGCCTAATTACGTGCGGTATTCAACAATGGTGTTGGGTGGCGGCACGCAGTCGAGGAAGTGACCATGAAGCCAGAAATTCACCCGAATTATGAAGTAGTCGCAGTCACCTGCAGCTGCGGTAACAAGTTCGAAACTCGTTCGACCCTGTGCGCCCCGCTGGGTACCGACGTATGCAACGAGTGCCACCCGTTCTACACCGGTAAGCAGAAGACTCTGGATACCGGCGGCCGTGTCAAGCGCTTCGAAGATCGCTTCGCAGCGTTCGGCAAGAAGTAAGATTGCGCGTCGCTGGCCCGATGGGCTTGGCAATGCTGCTGAAAAAGGCGTCCCTTGTGGGCGCCTTTTTTGTGGGCGCAATCTGGCAGTTGCCGGCACAGGCCTTCTGCCCGCTGCCCGTCGATCCCCAGCGGGTAACCGTGCGCCAGGTGGTCGATGGCGATACCTTGCGTCTGAATGATGGCCGCAGCGTTCGCCTGATTGGCATCAATGCCCCGGAAATCGGCCGCAAAGGCCGAACCAGCGAACCCTTCGCCGAGGCTGCTCGTCAGCGTTTGCAGGCCCTGGTCAAGGCCAGTGGGGGTGAGGTCGGGCTGGTGCCGGGCGTTGAGTCCAGGGACAAGTACGGGCGCACCCTGGCGCACATCTATGGCCGCTCTGGCGACAATGTTGAAGCACAACTGCTCAGCGAAGGCTTTGGCTATCGGGTTGCCGTGGCGCCGAACGTGTCCCTGAGCGACTGTCAGCAGCAGGCCGAACGTGCCGCTCGTCAGCTGAAAGCCGGTGTATGGCGGCAATCCGCCGTGATGTCGGCGGCACAGGTGCGGCAATCGGGTTTTGCCTTGATCGGCGGTAAAGTCACGGGTATCGAGCGAAACCGTGGAGGTATCTGGATCGAAATCGACGATGCGCTGGTGCTTCAGGTCCCGGCGCGGCTGCAGCGCAATTTTCCTCCAGCCTTTCTTGATGGGCTCAAGGGCCGGAGCGTCGAAGCGCGAGGTTGGGTGCTGGATCGTTCCCGCAAAGGCGGCCTGAAAGCCGGGCAGAAGCGCTGGTTGCTGCCTTTGACTGATCCTTCGATGCTGGAACGGGTCGAAAGATAAAAATTGTGGACATTTTTTTCTTCAATTGTACACATTGAAACCCTTGCGGGCTGCGGCTCTTGGCGGAAAGTCGTAGGTTAAAGGCCTTGACACAAGTGACCGACCAGTCTTGTCGGCCCTTTGCTCTTTGCGTATCCTCGGCGGTCCGTCAGAACAGTAAATAGCGGAATGCCCACCATGTCAGATTTGAAAACCGCCGCTCTCGAATACCATGCTCAGCCTCGTCCGGGGAAACTGAGCGTCGAGCTCACCAAACCTACCGCGACTGCTCGCGACCTGGCGCTGGCTTACAGCCCTGGCGTGGCCGAGCCGGTACGCGAAATTGCTCGCGACGCAGAGCTGGCGTACAAGTACACCGGCAAGGGCAATCTGGTAGCAGTCATTTCCGACGGCACCGCCATTCTCGGCCTGGGTAACCTCGGCCCACTGGCGTCCAAGCCGGTCATGGAAGGCAAGGGTGTTCTGTTCAAGCGTTTCGCCGGCATCGACGTTTTCGACATCGAAGTCGAGTCGGAGAGCCCGCAGGCTTTCATCGATACTGTCCGCCGCATCTCCATCACCTTCGGTGGCATCAATCTCGAAGACATCAAAGCACCTGAGTGCTTCGAGATCGAGCGCACCCTGATCGAGCAGTGCGACATCCCGGTATTCCACGATGACCAGCACGGCACCGCGATCGTTACCGCCGCCGGCATGATCAACGCCCTGGAAATCGCTGGCAAAACCCTGGCTGATGCCAAGATCGTCTGCCTGGGCGCCGGTGCTGCCGCCATCTCCTGCATGAAGCTGCTGGTGAGCATGGGTGCGCAGATCGAGAACATCTTCATGGTTGACCGTACTGGCGTGATTCACGCTGGCCGTGACGACCTGAACCAGTACAAGGCGGTGTTCGCCCATGCTACCGACAAGCGCACCCTGGCTGACGCCCTGGACGGCGCTGATGTGTTCGTTGGTCTGTCCGGCCCGAACCTGCTGAGCGCTGAAGGCCTGAAGTCGATGGCGCCAAACCCGATCGTCTTCGCCTGCTCCAACCCTGATCCGGAAATCTCTCCGGAACTGGCGCACGCTACCCGTAGCGACGTGATCATGGCCACCGGTCGTTCCGACTACCCGAACCAGGTCAACAACGTGCTGGGCTTCCCGTTCATCTTCCGTGGTGCTCTGGACGTTCGCGCCAAGCGCATCAACGAAGAGATGAAGATCGCTGCCGCCAACGCCCTGAAGGATCTGGCCAAGCTGCCAGTGCCGAAGGAAGTCTGTGCAGCCTACGGCGTCGACGCGCTGGAGTTCGGTCGTGAGTACATCATTCCGAAGCCAATGGATGTCCGTCTGATCACCGTCGTTTCCGATGCCGTGGCCAAGGCCGCCATCGAAACCGGCGTGGCGACCCTGCCGTATCCGAAGAACTACCCGCTGAAAAGCGTGGATGACGTGTTCAACGGCTAAGCCATTGTAGCGTTGTAACAAAAAGCCCCGGCTCGTGAGAGCCGGGGCTTTTTTGTGGGCGCCGGGTTGTGGCGCTGTGGTGTCTTCATCGCCAGTAAGGCGGGCTCCTACAGGGGTTGCTGCAGGAGCCGGCCTTGCTGGCGAT
>JBOICD010000162.1:0-7624 GCA_050739855.1 Pseudomonas sp. | reverse complement strand
GTGCACCAGCGCTGGGCGTCACTGCCGAGTTCGACGTCAACGACCTGCTGCTCGGCGGCAAGAGCATTCGCGGCATCGTCGAAGGTGACAGTGTGCCGCAAAAGTTCATCCCCGAACTGGTCGAGCTCTACCTGCAAGGCCGTTTCCCGTTCGATCGCCTGGTGAAGTTCTACAGCTTCAAAGACATCAACCAGGCCGCTGAAGACAGCGAAAAAGGCCTCACCCTCAAGCCGGTCATCCGCATCCACAACTAACTGACAGACCCGGGGCGCCGAGCGCCCCGCCCTGCTAATAACAACAAAAAAGGTACGCTCTGTGTTCACTCTTTCCCGACCCCGCCTGGGCCTGTTGGCGCTGGCGCTCGTCTCGACAAAATCGCTGGCCGTCGACGTCAACTCCGGTGACTATATCGCCTTTCCCAGCGGCACCAACCTCGCCGCCTGGTACCAGCAATATGGCCGCGCCGAACGTTACAACGCAGACGGCGGTCCCGATGCCAAACAAAACACTGGGATCAGGTCCAACATCAGCATTTTGCGTCTGATCCACTACGTCGATATCGGCGGCATCACCTTCGCGCCGCAGATCCTCCTGCCGTTTGGCCACGTCTACGATGCGCGAATCGGCGGCCAGTCGCTGGGCAGTGCCAGCGGCATGTCCGATCCGATCATTGGTGCCACCTTCTGGCTGATCAATCAACCGCACGCCGGTGTCAGCGGCCGCTACCTCGGTATCATCCCGCTGGTGTACCTGCCCTGGGGCCAATATGACCGCGATGAGGCGATCAACCTTGGCGAAAATCGCTACAAGCTCGACCTGCAACTGGGCTGGATCGAACCCTTGTGGGGCAAGCTGGCGATGGAGTGGTATGCCGATGCTGTCATCTATGGCGACAACCAGCAGGCTGGTCAGCAAACCCTCAAGCAGGACAAGACCTACCAGCTGCAGGCCAATCTGCGTTATGACTTCAACCCCAGTCAGCGTCTGGCGCTTGGTTACAGCGCCAGTACCGGCGGCAAGCAGTATCTGGACGGCAACTACAACGGCACCAGGACCGAGGTTCAGCAAGTACGCCTGGAGTTCCAGCAAATGCTGACGCCGAGGGTGCAGTTCAGCACTCAGTTGACCCATGACGTTAAAACCGAGGGCGGCTTTCAGGAAGAGATAGGCGTCAACCTGCGCGCTGTGCTGCTGTTCTAGGCTTGACGCCGAAACAGACCGGCGTATAACCAAAGGCGGCCGTCAGCCCCCCCAGGGCCAGGCGGCATGCCTCCACTCTTAACACAGGTGTCTCGATGGATGCCCGAATGCCCGCCTATCAGCAGCGCCTGGCCATTGCCCGGCAACGCTTTGCCGAAGGCGAAAACCTGCCGGCAAATCTGTTGCCCGATGCCGTCGTAGACTCCTGGGTTCGCTCGCGGGCTGCCGGCGTGCAGCCTTCAGATAGCTGGCAGGCACGACCCGATGATGACTTGCAGCCACTGGCCGAGCAGGACCTGCAACTGGCCAGTTGCGTGCAACCGGAAATCGACCGCCTGTGGGAGCACATCGGCGGCGCTTCCTGGGCCCTGTTTTGCGTCAACCCCGACGGCGTGCTGGTGCATGCGCGCCAGGCCTATGACCTGCTCAGTCCACTGTCGCCATTGCAGGTCGGTCGACGGCTCCAGGAGCAGGATCTGGGCACCACGGCGCCCGCCTGCACCCTGGCCGAAGACAAGCCCATCATCCTGACCGGCAATCAGCACTACCTCAACGATTTCGAGCGGTTTTTCTGTGTCAGCGTGCCGTTACGCGGTCTGCGCGGTGAGGTGCTTGGCGCACTGGACATCACCGGCATCGGCGATCGCCAGGCCGGCGCTGTGCTTGAACAACTCAACCATGCCGCCATGGCGGTTGAGAATCGCCTGTTCGCGGGCTTGAGCGACTGCCGGATACTCTCGCTGCAGCACGACCCGCATCTGCTCGGCACCGCGTTACAGGGCTTGCTGGCAGTGGCCGCCGACGGCAGCATCCGCTGCGCCAACCGCGCTGCCCAACGCCTGCTGGGGCTCAACGGTTACAACCACGACCACCTCCACCTTGAACATCTGTTCGATGCCAACAACCTGCTGGACGCTCGACCGGTGGCGCAACAGCTGATCCTCACCGACGGCTCCAAACTGTACGGCCAATTGATCGAACCCACTCCACATAAGCCTGCCGCGGCAACACCGCGGATCATCCGCACGCCCACTGCCCAGGGCAGCGATGCGCTACTCAACCAGCAACTGGCAAACGCCCATAAGGCCTTCGCCGCTGGCGTCCCGATACTGCTGCTGGGTGAAACCGGGACCGGCAAGGAGGTGTTCGCTCGCACCTTGCACGAACAATGGAACCCGCAGGCGCCCTTCGTCGCGATCAACTGCTCGGCCATTCCGGAAAGCCTGATCGAGGCCGAGTTGTTCGGTTACGCCGAAGGGACCTTCACTGGCGCACGCAAGGGCGGCTCCAGTGGCCAGCTGGCAGCGGCCCATGGCGGCACCTTGCTGCTTGACGAGATCGGCGACATGCCCGCCGCTTTGCAAACCCGTCTGCTGCGGGTATTGCAGGAACGCGAGATCACCAGCCTCGGCAGCTCGGTGCGCCGACCACTGGATGTACGGGTGATCAGCGCCACCCATTGCGACCTGGCGCAACGCATGACCTCGCAGCTGTTTCGCGAAGACCTCTACTACCGTTTGAATGGCTTGACCATCAACCTGCCGCCGTTACGCCTGCGTAGCGACCTACCCCTGCTGATCGAACGCCTGCGTCTGCGTCATGGTGCGCCAGCGCTGCATCCCGACGTGGTTCAGATGCTGCAAAATCACAACTGGCCGGGCAACATCCGCCAGCTGGAGCAGACGCTGCGCCTGGCCGCGGCATTGGCCTGTGGCGAGCCCATGACCTTGCCCTGCCATTTGCCGGCAGACTTGCAAAGCAGCGCCGCAGCGCCTGAGCCTGGCGATCTGCAAGCCACTTTACGACGTACGATTGAATCGGCTTTGCAGGCAAACGGCGGCAATGTCTCGGCGACCGCCAGCCAGCTGGGGATCTCACGGACCACGCTGTACAAGAAACTCAAGGACTGAGTTAACTTTCCTTGCTCGAAGCGACCCGCATCGTCCTCCTGGCGCGGCTGGATCAGCCCTGAGTCGTCTGCGCGCAACGCCATAGGCGCGCGATATCCCGCGCCCGGGCTTGCAGCAACGGTGCGGCCTGGGCGCACGCCTGCTCCAGGCTCATCGGGCCATTGGTCAGGGCGAAGGCGGCATCGATACCGTGGGCATAGAGTTGCTCGTAGCCTTCACCAAGCGTCCCGGCTATCACTAGCACCGGTACACCCTGGCGCCGGGCAATCCGGGCAACACCGAACGGGGTTTTACCGCGCAGGGTCTGGGCATCGAAGCGCCCTTCTCCGGTAATCACCAGGTCGGCGCCCTGTACTGCCTGCTCCAGCCCGGCCAACTCGGCGACAACGTCGATACCGGGGCGGAACGTGGCCTGCATGAACGCCTTGGCGGCAAAGCCCATGCCGCCGGCGGCACCGCAACCGGGGAAGTCGCGTACGTCTTCACCCAGCAATCGCGCGCAATGATCGGCGAAATGTCCCAGTGCCTGATCCAGGGCCTGAACCTGCTCGGGACTGGCACCTTTCTGTGGTCCGAAAATAGCCGAAGCACCGTTATTGCCACACAGCGGATTATCGACGTCCGCGGCGACTTCCAGCTGCACCTCGGCAAGACGCGGA
This sequence comes from Pseudomonas sp., assembly GCA_050739855.1. Lineage (GTDB taxonomy): Bacteria > Pseudomonadota > Gammaproteobacteria > Pseudomonadales > Pseudomonadaceae > Aquipseudomonas. The sequence goes on along the minus strand of JBOICD010000162.1, from coordinate 3,855 downwards.
TCCAGCCCGCTGGCATCAAGGCACGCCAGCTGGGCCAAGGCCAGGCCGCCTTCGGCCAGTGCCTGTCCTTGAGCATCGAACAGGCGCAAACCCAGTGCCCGCAGCATGCCGCTGCCAGCATCATTGGTGGCGCTACCGCCGATGGCCAGAATGATTCGCCGTGCGCCTGCATCAAGGGCGGCAGCGATCAACTGTCCGGTGCCGAATGTGCTGCTGCGACAGGCATCGCGTTGCCCCAGGCTGAGCAACTGCAAGCCACTGGCCTGGGCCATCTCGATGATCGCCGTGCGGCTCTCGGCCAGCCAGCCCCAGCCAGCCTGAACGGGTTCTCCCAGCGGGCCCTGTACTTGCTCGCGGCGCAGTTCACCGCTGCAGGCGGCGATAATTGCGTCCATCGTACCTTCGCCACCATCGGCCATCGGGCACTTGAGCAACTGCGCCTGCGGCCAGACCTGAGCCAGGCCCAGGGCGATAGCATCGGCCACCCCTTCGGCGCTGAGGCTGTCCTTGAACGAGTCGGGGGCGATGACGATTTTCATGGGGCTTCTCCTGAACCGAATGACCATATGCTGACAGTAACTCAGCGAGGCGGCCTTGTTCGGATGCACAAAAAGCATATGTGACTAGTTGGGCAAATGCTTCGAAAGCCCTGCGCTTTCAACCTCGTTTGCGCGTCCCTCGACGCTGGAGAAAGCACCCCAAGCCGTCCCCGATTATCACAAAAATAGCAGGAGGATGCGGCCTGGAGCATCGCAGCAATGCGAATGTTTTTTCAGCAACTACGGGGCAAGTTGCGTAAGTGTAAAGGTGAATGGATTCGGGTCACTAGCCTCAACGCCCAGTGAGTACGGTTTATTCAACGCAACGTTGAATTTATACTCCCATTGGGTTTCACCGAAGGAGGTGGAACTGTTGAAAAGCTGGCTGGTTCCACTGACGATGAATACGTCCGAGGCTCGAACATTGTGATCGCCGTTTGTGATTGCCCTACCGAACTGGTCCTTAACTCCCGTGATCGTCGATGATACTTTTTTCATGTGATTCACCTTGGTGATGGTTTGGGTTGCGGGCTCAGTATTCCTAGACGTTGTTAAGCCCCGCAACTATCAGTTTTACTAGTTCCTGCTTGATGATTAAAACTGATAGGCTCTTTGCCCTCTTGCGCCGCTACCGTAGGTGCGCTCAGCCTGACACTCGTTATAAGTGCACCCTGTTATCAGGCCGGCAGTAGTTGCAACCCCAGATAAAGACTCAACATCCCCTCCAAACGCAACGGATCTACTTCCGCCAGTTCCGCTATCCGCTCCAGGCGATAGCGCAGGCTATTACGATGAATCCCCAAAGCGTCGGCGCAGGCCTGACTCTGGCCATCGTGAGCACACCAGGCGCGCAAGGTCGCCAGCAGTTGACCACTGTTGTCTTTGGCGCGAATGCGCTGCAAGGGTTCGAGCAACTCGTCCAGGGCATCATCGTTGCGGTGACGCCACAGCAGCGCCGGCAGCCGGTAGCGGGAAAGTGTGAGGATTCGCTCGTTCGGCAGCACTTCGCGGCCATAGGCCTGCAAGTCGCGGACACGCCGGTAACCACGGCGCAATTGTTCAAGGCTCTGCGTGGGCAAACCTGTAGCAAGACGCTGCACCTGCCAGCCATGACGCTGGAGTTTCTCCAGCAAGCGCGGTTCGTCCAGTGTCACGCTGGCCGGCCGGCACCACAGCAGCGACTGACGTGCAGGGCTTACGCACCAGCTGTCCGGATAGCGGCTCATCAACCAGCTGGCCAAAGTCTCTGCAGCGGGACCGGTATCGAGCTCGAACAGGCAAGGCACCCGCGGCAACTGCGGCTTGAGCCCCAATTGCCGGGCTTCGTCGACCAGCCGTGGCGAATCTCCCGAACCGCCCAGCAACAAGGCCAGCAAATCATCACAGCGCTGGCGCCGCCATTGCTGCTCTACCTGCATATGCCGCTGGGCCAGGAGCATCTCGGCGGTCATGCGTACCAGTTGCGCATAGGTACGCAGTTGCTGCGGGTCGCCGGTCAGGCCCAACACGCCCATCAATCGACCATCGAGCAGCAGCGGCAAGTTGATCCCCGGCTGCACGCCCTTCAGGCATTTGGCTGCCTCGACGTCCAGCTCGACGATACGGCCGTTGGCCAGAACCAATTGCGCACCCTCATGACGGGTGTTGATGCGCTCCGGCTCACCACTGCCCAGGATCAGCCCCTGACTGTCCATGACGTTGACGTTGCACGGCAAAATCGCCATTGCCCGATCGACGATATCTTGCGCCAGGTCATGGTCCAGTTCGAACATGGGAGGATCCTTGTTGTCGCAATGATTGGTCCGCGGCACAGCAGGCCGCTGAAAATGCTGTGCAAAAGCACAAAGACAGCCACGGTCCGCTCACCGAGACTCATCGCAGCAGCCGCCTCGACGCAGGCTGCGGCGATAAAAATAAACACAGAGAGCAAATCATGTCATACAGCCCTGCCCCTGACCAAGGCCAAGACGTCACCCGCAATGCGCTGTATCGGCGCATCACCCTGCGGCTGATCCCCTTCATCTTTATCTGCTACCTGTTCAACTACCTGGATAGGGTCAACGTTGGCTTCGCCAAATTGCAGATGCTCGATGCACTGAAATTCAGCGAAACCATCTACGGCCTCGGCGCCGGTATCTTCTTCATTGGCTATGTGCTGTGCGGCCTGCCCAGCAACCTGGCACTCAACCGCTTCGGTCCGCGACGCTGGATCGCGCTGATGATGATCGCCTGGGGCACGTTGTCGACGTGCCTGCTGTTCGTCACCACACCGATGGAGTTTTACGTGCTGCGCCTGTTCACCGGCGCGGCTGAAGCAGGCTTCTTCCCCGGCATCGTGCTGTACCTCTCGCGCTGGTTCCCGGCCACTCGCCGCGGGCGGATCATGGCCTTGTTCATGTCGGCGATCCCGGTATCCGGACTGCTCGGCGGGCCATTCTCCGGCTGGATCCTCAACCACTTTGCCGCCGGTCAACATGGCCTGGCCGGCTGGCAGTGGATGTTCCTGATCCAGGGGCTGCCAACCGTATTGCTGGGCTTTATGGCGGTGTTCCTGCTCAGTGACGGCTACGCCACAGCCAAATGGCTGAGCCCGGCAGAGCGCGAAATGATCAAGCATGACCTGGCCGTCGATGCCGCCAGCAAGCCGGTCACCGCCAGTGACAGCCTGCTCTCGGTGTTCACCAACCCGATGATCTGGACCTTCGGCTTCGTTTACTTCTGCATCCAGAGCGGCGTGTACGCGATCAACTTCTGGCTGCCGTCGATCATCAAGAGCCTGGGCTTCAGCGATGCTCTGCTGATTGGCTGGTTGAGCGCGATTCCTTACTTGCTCGCGGGTGTGTTCATGCTGCTGGTGGGCCGCTCCGCGGACCTGCGCAACGAGCGGCGCTGGCACCTGGTGGTGCCGATGCTGATGGGCGCGGTCGGCCTGCTGATTGCGGTCAACTTCGCCCACAGCCCGGCGATTGCCATTGTCGGTCTGAGCATCGCCACCATGGGCGCCCTCACCGGCCTGCCAATGTTCTGGCCGATGCCCACCGCGCTGCTCAGTGCCGGTACCGCAGTGGCGGGCCTGGCGATCATCAACTCGGTCGGGCAGATGGCCGGATTCCTCAGCCCGTACCTGGTGGGTTTCATCAAGGACCAGACCGGTTCGACCGATGCCGCGCTGTATTCGCTGGCCGCTTTGATTGTGGTCGGTAGCCTGGTGGCCTTGCGGGTTTCGCGGATGCGGGTTACCGGTTCGGTGGCTGAATCAGTGAACTGAGGCGACCCTTTCGCGGGGCAAGCCCGCTCCCACCCTGTGGGAGCGGGC
>JBOICD010000161.1:0-7627 GCA_050739855.1 Pseudomonas sp. | reverse complement strand
GGGGAATCTCATGACGCAAGCCAACAACACCGTGTACACCGACCTGAGCGTCGATGAGCTGGTAAAAGAAGCGCTGAACCGCGGTGAAGGCGAGCTGGCCGATACTGGCGCGCTGGTTGTGAAAACGGGTCATCGCACGGGTCGTTCGCCGGTTGACCGTTTCATCGTCGAAGAGCCGTCCACTCAGGATGCCATCGCCTGGGGCCCGATCAACCGCAAGTTCCCGGCCGACAAGTTCGATGCCCTGTGGGACCGCGTTGAGGCGTTCAACAACGCGCAAGAGCATTTCGTTTCCTACGTTCACGTAGGCGCCGCCGCCGAGCACTACCTGCCGGTGAAGATGACCACCCAGACTGCCTGGCAGAACCTGTTTGGTCGTTGCCTGTTCATCAACCCGGAGCCAGGTCAGTACAACCCGGCCTCGCGCGGTGAGTGGCAGATCCTCAACGTTGCCAACTTCGAGTGCGTGCCAGAGCGTGACGGCACCAACTCCGATGGCTGTGTGATCCTCAACTTCGCCCAGAAGAAAGTGCTGATCGCTGGTATGCGTTATGCCGGTGAAATGAAGAAAGCCATGTTCTCGGTGCAGAACTTCCTGCTGCCGGCTGCTGACGTGCTGCCAATGCACTGCGCTGCCAACATCGGCGAAGCAGGCGATGTCACCCTGTTCTTCGGTCTGTCGGGTACCGGCAAGACCACCCTGTCGGCTGACGAAAGCCGTTACCTGATCGGTGACGACGAGCACGGTTGGGGCGAAGGCGTTGTCTTCAACATGGAAGGCGGCTGCTACGCCAAGTGCATCGACTTGTCCGAGAAGAACGAGCCGGTCATCTGGAAAGCCATCAAGCACGGTGCGGTGCTGGAAAACGTCGTGATCGACGACGCCAAACACGCCGACTACGCCGATGTCAGCCTGACCCAGAACAGCCGCGCCGCTTATCCGCTGGAGCACGTTGCCAAGCGTTCCGAAGCGAACCTGGGTGGCGAGCCAAACGCAGTTATCTTCCTGACCTGCGACCTGACTGGCGTACTGCCACCGGTTTCGATCCTGAACAACGAGCAGGCGGCCTACCACTTCCTGTCCGGTTACACCGCGCTGGTCGGTTCCACCGAAATGGGTTCGGGCGGCGGCATCAAGTCGACCTTCTCCACCTGCTTCGGCGCGCCGTTCTTCCCGCGTCCATCCGGTGAATACGCTGAGCTGCTGATCAAGCGTATCAATGGCTTCGGTTCCAAGGTCTACCTGGTCAACACCGGTTGGACCGGCGGTGGCTACGGCGTCGGCAAGCGCTTCAACATCCCGACCACCCGTGCGGTGATCGCAGCGATCCAGAGCGGCGCGCTGGTCGGTGCCGAGACCGAGCACCTGGACATCATCAACCTGGACGTGCCAAAAGCCGTTCCTGGCGTCGATACCGTCCTGCTCAACCCACGCAACACCTGGGCTGACCAAGCCGCCTACGATGAAGCAGCCAAGGCCCTGGCCAACCTGTTCATCGACAACTTCAAGAAATTTGAAGTGTCCGACGCCATCAAGGCCGCTGGTCCACAGCTGTAAGCTGACGCCGGTGTGAAATGAAAAAGCCGCCCTCAGGGGCGGCTTTTTGCTGTCGGGGGTTTCAATGCATCATGGCCATCGTTGCCTTGAATGCAGAACACGAATGAACTCAACGGAGTCAGCGGTCACCCGGTAGATCATTACGTAGTTAGGGTGCACCACAATCTCGCGGGTGTCTGGAAACCTGCCTGCTTTGTAAAGCATCGGCCTTTGCTGCGCCTGTTGGGCTTTGATCTCAAAGTTCTCATCCAGGGCAATAGCGGCATCCGGGTTGTCTGTCGCTATGTGCTCCAAGATCTGTTCCCGGTCCTTTAACGCCAGGGCTCGCCACACTAGACGCATTAGTGAGAGTGGGCTTTAAGCGCTGCTCGGCGAGCGGCAAACAGACGACGGGCCTCGTCGTCTTCAGTTACCGGTGTCGGATCCTGAAGGCTGGCTTCGACCTGCGCGCTGAACCAAGCCTCATAGGCCGCTGCCTCATGGGCCAGCTTGAGTGCTTGCGCGCGATCAGGGCGCTGATAGGTCTTGAGCATTTTGGGGTCGTAGCCAGAGGTGTCGACCTTGAAGTACTCGATACCCAATCCTTGGAGATAGCTGACCAGCGTCTCGAGCTTTTTGAACAACCGGATATTGCCGCTGCGTTGGGCGGTCAGGATATGTTCCTGATCGTTGATGGAAACCTGCACTGCCCAACCACCCGGTTGCCCGACTATATGGGTTGCATTGATACAGCCACTCCCTGCCATTCGGCTGAGATTCGAGTGGTCAACGTGATGAGTCGGCATAGGGGAAAGTCTCTGCTTCATTCGGTCAGCCCATGCTATGCGATCTATAATTAATTGCGACTATAGGACTTCTGATGTGTTTGTGGGAAGCTTCTTCGATCCGCATCAGCAGTACAGGCCAGCCATGTCCGATACCCCTCAGCGCCACGACTATCCCCACCTGCAACCGATCCTCACGCGATGGCAGGACAGCGACCTCAACGGCCACATCGCCAGTGCCACGGTGTACAGCTACTTTGACACCACCATTCAGGCATTTCTCCAGCAGCAGGCAGGCCTGGATCCGCAGGAAGGTGAAGTGCTGGGTTTTGTGGTCAGTTCGGCGGCGGATTTTTTCGCCTTGCCGGCATTCCCCGACACCCTTGAGGTCGGTCTGCGCGTAGCGCGGCTGGCCGGCAGTTCGGTGGAGTACCAGTTGGGTCTGTTTCGGGTCGGCGAGGCGCAGTCTTGTGCTGCTGGGAAGGTGGTACAGGTGTTCGTCGAACGGGCCACGGGCAGACCAGTGGTATTGCCGGCCGAGCTGCAGGTGGCGCTACAGCGATTGTGCGCAGTCCCTGCCAGTTAAGGCAGGGATCAGGCATCTGGCTTAAGCCCGGGCGGGCTTAGTCGTCATAGTGGCGGTGCTTCTTGTGCTTGCGATGGCCATAGTGGCGGCCACGGTCGTGGTAGTGATCGTCGTCGTAGCTACGGCGATAGCGGCGGCCATCGTGGCGCTCGTCGTCATCGGCCTTGTTGCCCATGTAGTTACCCAGGGCGCCACCGGCGCCACCGCCTGCGGCTGCACCGATGTAGCTGCCAGTGGTGCCGCCCATGCTGCGACCGACCACGTTACCGCCGGCTGCGCCCAAGGCGCCGCCGATTGCCGCTTCACCACGCTGGCGCTTGTCGGCACCGACCGCACTGCCGGCCGCGCCGCCAAGGCCTGCGCCGATTGCACCACCGGTGCTGCCGCCGATCGACTGACCGACCACCGAGCCCAGTACCCCACCCAATGCGCCGCCGATACCGGCTTCGGTGGAGCCACCTGCTGAGGCAACGCCACTGAGCAGGCCGAGAGACAACAACAGAATCGAGGAGTACTTCATCAAGAAAGCCTCATAGGGATGACGAGGCGATCCTGAGGCTGGCGGAGGGGGCTGGCAACGGAAATCCGACGAGTAACACGACTTGTACACAATTCGCTAAGTTACTGTTTTGGCTGTGAAACTTTCTTGATTTTACGCTGTCTGAGCTTACTTGAGACAAGGCCCCGGCATCGCTGCCAGGGCCTTTTTTTGTGTCTGTCGAACAGCGGATTCTGTCAGAGGATGCGGGCGTTGTCGCTGGCGGCTTGCAGTTTGATCGCGACGAACTTCGAGGTCGGGGTGTGGCTGCCGTCACCGACGCTTTCCAGCGGCACCAGCGGATTGACTTCCGGATAGTACGCCGCCGCCTGACCTGCCGGGATATCGAAAGCCAGCAGGGTGAAACCCTTGACCCGACGTTCGCGGCCATCGCTCCAGAGTGAAACGATATCGGCCTTTTGCCCGGGATGAAAGCCCAGGCGGATGATGTCGGCCTCGTTGGCGAACAGAACGTTGCGCTGACCCTTGACCCCCCGGTAGCGGTCGTCGAGGCCATAGATGGTGGTGTTGTACTGATCGTGGGAGCGCATCGATTGCATGATCAGGTCCGGCACCTGGCCGGTTGCGCGTACACACTCGTGCAGCAAGTCGTCCGGCAGTCCGTTGGCCTTGAAGTTGGCCCGGCCGCTGGCGGTCTTCCACTGCCGCTGCCCGGCGCTGTTGCCCAGATAGAACCCGCCAGGATGCTCCAGGCGCTGGTTGAAGTTGTCGAAGCCGGGGATGGTGTCGCCGATCAGGTCGCGGATACGTCTGTAGTCAGCCACCAACCAGTTCCAGTCCACCGGTTTGGCCCCGAGCGTGGCGGCGGCAATGCCGGCGATCACCGCAGGCTCCGAGCGCATTTGCCGTGACAATGGCTGCAGCTGGCCGTTGGAGGCATGCACCATGCTGAACGAGTCTTCCACCGTGACCGCCTGCGGGCCTTCGCTTTGCAGGTCGATGTCGGTACGGCCCAGGCAGGGCAGGATCAGCGCCTGTTTACCGTGAATCAGGTGGCTGCGGTTGAGCTTGGTGCTGATCTGCACGGTCAGCTCGCAGCTGCGCAAGGCCTGGGCGGTGCGTTCGGTGTCGGGTGTTGCCTGGGCAAAGTTGCCACCAAGGCCGATGAACACCTTGGCTTGACCGGCGAGCATGGCGCCGATCGCTTCCACGGTGTTGTGGCCGTTATGGCGCGGCACCTTGAAGCTGAAACGACGCTCCAGGGCATCGAGCAGGGCCACTGGCGGGCGCTCGTTGATGCCCATGGTCCGGTCGCCCTGGACGTTGCTATGGCCGCGTACCGGACACAGCCCGGCACCGGGAACGCCGAGGTTGCCACGCAGGAGCATCAGGTTGGCGATTTCCTGGATGGTGGCTACCGAGTGGCGGTGCTGGGTGATGCCCATGGCCCAGCACATGATGACCTTGCTGGCTTTGCAGTACATCCGTGCGGCTTGTTCGATATCTGCCAGGCTCAGGCCGGACTGGGCCTCGATCTGTGCCCAGGCGGTGTTATCCACCGCTTGCAGATAGTCGTCTACGCCTTGGGTGTGCTGATTGAGAAAGTCATGATCGAAGATCGCGGGTGCGTTGTTCGCCTGCGCTTCGCGCTCCCACTGCAACAGGAACTTGGCCATGCCGCGCAACACCGCCATGTCGCCGCCCAGCGCCGGGCGAAAGTAAGCGGTATTGGTCGGGCGGTCGCCGTTGGTGAGCATTTCCAGCGGATGCTGTGGGTGCTGGAAACGCTCCAGGCCGCGTTCCTTGAGCGGGTTGATACACACCACCTGGGCGCCGCGCTTGACCGCTTCACGCAGCGGTTCGAGCATGCGCGGGTGGTTGGTGCCGGGGTTCTGGCCCCAGACGAAAATTGCGTCGGCGTGCTCGAAATCGTCAAACGTCACCGTGCCTTTGCCGACCCCGACACTCTGGCCCAGGGCCACGCCACTGGCCTCATGGCACATGTTCGAGCAGTCCGGGAAGTTGTTGGTGCCGTAGGCGCGCACGAACAGCTGGTACAGATAAGCCGCCTCGTTACTGGCCCGGCCCGAGGTGTAGAACTCGGCCTGGTCGGGGCTGGTGAGGTTTTGCAGGTGGCTGGCGATCAGGGCGAAAGCTGCATCCCAATCGATCGGGCGGTAGCGATCGGTAGTTGGCTCATAGACCATCGGTTCGGTCAGCCGCCCCTGGTATTCGAGCCAGTAGTCACTCTGGGCCAACAGCGAGGTGACGCTGTGACGGGCGAAGAACGCCGCATCGACGCGGCGCTTGGTGGCCTCCCAGTTCACCGCCTTGGCGCCGTTCTCGCAGAACTTGACCATGCCGCTTTCCGGCGAATCACCCCAGGCGCAGCCCGGGCAGTCGAAGCCGCCATTCTGGTTGGTCTTGAGCAGGGCGCGGATGTTCTTCAGCGCGTTGTCGCTGCCGATCCAGGCCTGGGCCACACTGCGCAGCGCGCCCCAGCCGCCGGCGGCACCGTGATAGGGCTTGTAACGCGGGACGGGCTTCTGATCGGCTTGGTGATGCAGGCTCACGGTCAATTCTCCAGCACGGGGCTGAACACCCGTGGCGCACTGTGTTTGGGCAGATGGATCAGGTTGAGGTTGTGGCGGCGCGCCCATTGCAGGGCCAGACCGGTGGGCGACGACAGGCTGACCAGGGTCTGGATGCCGGCGCGCAGGACTTTCTGGATCAGCTCCAGGCTGCAGCGGCTGGTGACGATCGCCAGGCCGCCATCGAGACTGATGTGCTGGCGCAACAGCGCGCCGATCAGTTTGTCCAGCGCGTTGTGCCGGCCAATGTCTTCGCGGCCCAGCAGCAGTTCACCCTGGTTGTTCATGAACAGTGCCGCGTGCACCGCACCGCAGTGCTGGCCGAGCGGCTGGAAAGCATCGATGCGCTGGCGCAGGCCATCGAGCCAGTGCGCTGGCGGCAACGGGGCGCCAGGCAACACCTTCAGCTCCGGCAGCGCTTGCTCCAGGGCTTCGACCCCACACAGACCGCAGCCACTGGTGCCGGCCAGCTGGCGCCGCTGGTTTTTCAGGTTCCAGAAGGCGCGGCTGGCGATTTCCACTTCCGCGCTGATCGCCGAACCCCGGCCTGTGAGCTTGAGGTCATAGATGTCGTCGGGCGAGGTGATGATGCCGCTGCCGAGGCTGAAACCGACGATAAAGTCTTCAAGGTCGGTCGGGCTCACCAGCATTACCGCCTGGTTGATGCCGTTGTAGGCAATGCCCAGGGCGACTTCTTCAGCCAGCGGTGTGCTGGCCTGGCTGTCATCGGTCAGGTGGCTGTAGTCATAGCGGTTGCTGGCCGCGGGCGCAGTCAGGGGGGCGGACGCCGCGCAGGCCGGAGGTGTTGTGCTCATTAGAGATACCGGCGGCTGGTCTGGTTTAAGCCTAGGCTTGCGCTTGGGTATCGTCTAATCGCTAATGCTGATGCCTTGATAGATGGCGTCGATCAGGCACCGCTTTGCAAGGCTTGGAATTCAGCCAGGCAGGCTTCGGCCAGGGCCGAGCGTGGCGCCGTACGCCGCATGATCAGGCCCAGTGGCGCAAGGGTACTGGCCTGCTCGATCGGTTGCAGGCGCAGCCGTTCGGTGAGGACTTCAAGGCCCGCTGCCAGTGGCATGATCGCGCAACAAAGCCCGCCGCCGACCGCCTGGACCAGCTGATGGACGGCATCGGTCTGTAGCAGCAAGCGCGGTTCCAGCCCCCGGCTGTGAAAGTTGTGATCGATCGACTGGCGAAAGTGCATGCCGGCGGTCAACAGGCCCAGCGGCAGTTCGGTCAATGCCTGCCAGCTTAAGGGCTGCTCGTCGAAGCGAAAATGATCTGGGTCATACAACAGGCCCATGCGTGTTTCACCCAGGGGCAGGGACAGAAAGCGTTCGTGGTCCAGGCGTTCGAGGTAGGACACCCCCAGATCCAGACGGTTACTGGTCAATTGCTCAAGGATCTGTTCGGAGCTCAGCGCGCTGAGTTCGAAGTTCAGGTCCGGGTGGTGTTGGTGCAGGCGTTGCAACAAGGGCAACGGATCGAAGCTTGACAGCGGCACCACGCCCAGGCGCAGGTTACCGACCAGGTGGCCGCGACAGGCAGCGGCTTCAGCGTGCAGGCCATCGTAAGCCGCAATCACCGTACGCGCCCAGGCCAGCACCCGCTCGCCCTGGGCGGTGAAGC
>JBOICD010000160.1:0-7649 GCA_050739855.1 Pseudomonas sp. | reverse complement strand
ACCTTCACCTTGGTAATCGACTCTTCGTACTCTGCCTGCCAGTCCGAATCAGCCACCACAGCACCACCACCCCAGCAGCACACCTGCCCATCCTTGACCAGCAAGCTGCGAATGGCGATCGAGCTGTCCATCTCGCCACGCACGTCTACATACAGCAATGACCCGCAATACAGCGCCCGACGGCTGGGCTCCAGCTCGTCGATGATCTGCATGGCGCGAATCTTCGGCGCGCCGGTGATCGAACCACCGGGGAAGCTGCCGGCGATCAGGTCCAGAGCGTCCTTGTCGGCGGCCAGGTGGCCGGTGACGCTGCTGACCAGGTGATGCACGTTGGGGTAGCTTTCCAGGCTGAACAGCTCCGGCACTTTCACCGAGCCGATCTCGCACGTGCGGCCCAGGTCGTTGCGCAGCAGGTCGACGATCATCAGGTTTTCCGCGCGGTCCTTGCTGCTGGCCAGCAGTTCGGCGCCGTTGCGAGCGTCTTGCGCCGGATCTGTGCTGCGTGGCCGGGTACCTTTGATCGGGCGGGTCTCGACCCGGCCCTCACTGACCTGGATAAAGCGCTCCGGCGAGAAACTCAGCAGCGTGCTGCCATCGGCCAGCGTCTGGAAGCCCGAGTACGGCGTAGGGCAGACCTGGCGCACGGCCAGGTAGGCATGCCAGGGATCGCCCTGGCACGGCGCGCGAAAACGCTGGGTGAGGTTGATCTGGTAGCAGTCACCGGCATGGATGTACGCCTGCACCCGGTCAAAGGCCTGGTGATAGTCCTCGGCGCTGATATCACCGCGCATCGGTGCCAGCAGTGAGAAGTGCGTCTCGCTATCCGGCACCGGGGCGTCGAACAGCGCAATCAGGCGCTGGCGCTCGGCCTCGGCCAGGCTCGGGTGAAACAGCAATTGGCTGCGCCCGAGCTGATGATCGCTGATCAGGGCCCAGGCATACAGCCCGAGGCTGGCGTCGGCCAGGCCGAGGTCGTCGGCAGCCAGGGTTGGCAGCTGCTCCAGGCGCCGTCCGAAGTCGTAGCTCAGGTAGCCGATCAGGCCGCCGGCAAAGGGCAGTTCGACGCCGTCTGGCAGTGTTGCCCATCCCAGTTGTGCAAGGCTGGCGCGCAGACGCTGCAGGTAGGCTTCACCGCTTTCGGTGGCTTGCGGTACCAGGGATTGTACTGGCCAGGCGCTGAGCAAGTCGAAACGGCCGCGCTCGGCGCTTGGGCGGGCGCTGTCGAGCAGCACGGCGCCGGGGGCCTGGCGGATGCGCGCAAAGTAGGCCGCAGGGTCGGCCAGGTAGGGCAGGGGGTGGAGCGTACAGGTCGGCATGCAAGTAACAGCTATGAATGCGGGGGAGGCGATTGTAGTCCTGTGCAGGAAATGCGCCTAGCGCAGACTACGACCTTGAGTGCCTTGCCTGCGTCGGCCAGGGCTGGCTGACGCAGGCAAGGTGGTTGCACTCAGTTGGACGGTACGTGACCGAACAGCTCCTGGGCGAAGCGTACGCGCTCTTCGGCGGTTTCCTGGCGGCCATCTTTGGCCAGTTGCTCCAGGTGGGCTTCTACCGCATGAGTACGCTTGGTCAGGCCGCAGTCGTTGGCGATCTGGATGTTCAGGCCGGGACGGGCGTTGAGTTCGAGGATCAACGGACCCTTGTCCTGGTCCAGGACCATGTCGACACCGATGTAACCCAGCCCGCACAGCTCGTAGCAGCCAGCGGCCAGCTTCATGAAGCCGTCCCAGTTCGGCAGTTGCACGCCGTCCACCGCGTTGGTGGTGTCCGGGTGCTTGCTGATGATGTTGTTCAGCCAGGTGCCGCGCAGGGTCACGCCGGTCGCCAGGTCCACACCAACGCCGATGGCGCCCTGGTGCAGGTTGGCCTTGCCGCCGGACTGACGGGTCGGCAGGCGCAGCATGGCCATCACCGGGTAGCCCATCAGCACGATGATGCGGATGTCCGGCACGCCTTCATAGCTGATGCTTTTGAAGATCTGGTCAGGGGTCACCCGATACTCGATCAGGGCGCGGTCACGGTGACCGCCCAGCGAGTACAGGCCGGTGAGGATGCTGGAGATCTGGTGCTCGATTTCCTCATGGCTGATGATCTTGCCCGAGACCGTGCGATAACGGTCTTCGAAGCGATCAGCCACCACCAGGATGCCATCACCGCCGGCACCCTGAGCGGGCTTGACGACGAAGTCGTTGCGTTGACCGATGATCTCGCCGAGTTTGTCGATCTCTTTCTCGGTGGAGATGATCCCGTACATTTCCGGCACGTGAATGCCGGCCTTGATCGCACGCTCCTTGGTGATGATCTTGTCATCGACGATCGGGTACAGGTGGCGCTTGTTGTACTTGAGGACGTAGTCCGCATTGCGCCGGTTGATACCCATGATGCCCCGGGCCTCCAGGGCTTTCCAGGTTTTCCAGAGACCGAGCATCAGGCGTCAGCCTTCACGAAAGCTTTGAAACGCACCAGCTCCGTCAGGCGGTAGCCGCGGTAGCGACCCATCGCCAGCATGAAGCCCACCAGAATCAGCAGTACCGCCGGGAAGGTGAAGACGAAGTACACCAGCTCCGGCACGCTCATCAGCAGGTGCGCCAGGGAGGCGGCGAACAGGGTGCCGACGGCGACTTTCATCGCATGGCTGCCACCACGTTCTTCCCAGGTGATCGACAGGCGTTCGATGGTCATGGTCAGGATCACCATCGGGAACAGCGCCACCGACAGGCCACGCTCCAGGCCCAGCTTGTGGCTGAACAGGCTGATGGCGGCGATCAGCACCACGACGAAGGTCAGCACTACCGACAGGCGCGGCAGCATCTGCAATTTAAGGTGTTCCAGGTAGGAACGTAGTGACAGGCCGAGTGCGGTAATCACCGTGAACAGGATGATACCGAAGCCCAGCTGGGTTTCACGGAAGGCCAGGGCGATCAGTACCGGGGTGAAGGTCCCCAGAGTCTGCAGGCCGACCAGGTTGCGCAGCACGAGGATCACCAGCACGCCGATCGGGATCATTACCATGATCATGAAGGTCTGCTGGGTCTGCAGCGGCAGGCCATACAGCGAGTATTCGAGGAAGTCGGCGTCGGTGTTCTCGTCGGTCAGCTTGGCCAGGCGGATGGCGTTCATCTCGCTGTTGTTCAGACTGAAGCTGACGTTGGCTTTTTTGCCGCCATCGACCGTGATCAGGTTGTCATCACCGGTCCACCACAGCAGGCGGTCGGTCGGCAGGCCCTGTTCGCCGGTGTCCGGGTTGAAGTACAGCCAGTCGGTGCCGTTGAAGCTGCGCAGCCACAGTTCAGGGGTTTGCGGCTGGTCAGCGACCAGGCGGATGGTGTGGACCTTTTCCACCGGCACGTGGGCGATGGACAGCAGCAGGTCGATGACCTTGGCTTTGTTCAGCGACGAGGTGTCACCGGCGAGCAGCAGCTTGACGTTGTCGTCATTGAGGTTGTTGACCCGCTTGATGGTTTCGCTGACAAAGGTTTCGACGTCCGCCGAGTGCTGGCGGATCGGCGCCATCAGGGCTTCGGCGGCGATCTTTTCCGGGCCTTCTACGGCCAGGCTGTCGCGGAAGGTCGGGCCCTTGATCTTGGCCTTTTCGGTGCTGTAGCGCTTGGTCAGGACCAGGCGGTAGTACAGGGTCTGGTTGCCGCTGGCGCGACGGGCCGACCAGGTGACCTTGCGGTTGCCGTCGACGCGGTTGACGCTGACCCCGTAGTTGTTGGAGATGAAGCTCTCATTGAGGCTGACGTAGTCGCGGTTCAGCGGCGGTACGAACATCTGTACCTTGATCGGGTCCTTGGGGTTGGCGACGAACTCGACTTTGGCGTCGATGTTCCACAGGTCGTCGGTCTCGTCTTCGGTCACCGGGATCCCGAGAAAGAAGATCTGATAGGCCGTGACGATGATGCCCAGTAGCACCAGTACGGTGATCAGGACTTTCAGATGAAGGGTAAGAGAGCGCATCGGGATTACTCTGCGGTGTGAGCGTCAGGGGCGCAGGCAGGTTTGCCGGCCGCGTATTTAAGGCTTGGGTCGACCAGCGCATCAAAGTGCTTGAGTGCCTCGGAGCCGATCAGCAGTGGGTACTGGAACGCGCTGCGGTCGGTCAGGTTCACTTCGATCACGCGTTGGGCCGTGCCCATGCAGATGTTCAGTTCAATCACCGGGCGGGCGGTGTAGGCCTTGCCCTCATCCGGGTTGTAATCGCCGGCGCGCCGCTTGATCTTGCTGACACGGGCCAGCGGTCGTTCTATCGGATGCGCGTGGGCGGCGTCAATCGCCAGGTAGAAGCGTACCCAGGATTCGCCATTACGCTTGAAGCGCTTGATGTCGCGGGCGCTGAGCGAGGCAGTCTTGGCCCCGGTATCGAGCTTGGCGGCAACCTCCAGGTCGATATCGGCGAGGCGGGCGTATTCATTAAGGCCGTACACGGTCTTTTCCGCAGCCTGGCCAATGGCAGGCAACAAAAACAGGCTGAGCAACAGTAGAAGGGGCGTAAGTCTCATAAATCCTGGCGCGGTGCTGTGCGGTGTTCGGGTCAAGGCCACTGGCAGTACTGCGCAAGCTTCCTCGTTTAGCTGTCATCACCACAAAATGATGACAAGCACACTATTCATGCCCTGTGTGGGGCGCGGCATTCTATCACGCTGGTGTGCTGGCGCCAGCGGCTGCACTCAGACAATACCTCGGCAGGTGAAGTTCGTTCTTAGACGATTGTCGACAATATTGATTTTGTCTTTGACTATGTCGGTCGATTTGGCTAGTTTTGGCCTCATTGATTTATGAGGTGTCGACAATATGCTGGACACAGCCCAAGCCCCCGGCGCGACCGCAGAGGATACCGAAACCCTCTCGGAAAACGTCTTTCGGCGGATCCAGGCGGCCATCGTCAAGGGCGAGATCGCCCCTGGCAGCAAGATCTCCGAGCCTGAGCTGGCGCGCACCTACGGCATCAGCCGCGGGCCGCTGCGCGAGGCGATCCATCGCCTGGAAGGCCAGCGCCTGCTGGTGCGCGTGCCGCATGTCGGCGCGCGGGTGGTATCGCTGAGCCATGCCGAGTTGATCGAGCTGTACGAGATCCGCGAGTCCCTGGAAGGCATGGCCTGTCGCCTGGCTGCCGAGCGTATGAGCGTAGCCGAGATCGATGAGCTGCGCCGGGTCCTCGATACCCACGAGCGTGACGCCACCTTTCAGGCAGGCCTGGGTTACTACCAGCAGGAAGGCGATTACGACTTCCATTACCGGATTATTCAGGGCAGCGGCAACCGCACCCTGGTGCAGATGCTCTGCGGCGAGCTGTATCAACTGGTGCGCATGTACCGCATCCAGTTTTCCGCCACGCCCAACCGGCCACACCAGGCGTTCGCCGAACACCACCGGATTCTCGATGCCATCGCCGACCGTGACGGCGAACTGGCCGAGCTCTTGATGCGCCGTCACATCGGCGCTTCCAAACGCAATATCGAGCGTCACTATCTGGACGCTACCAGCCCACGAGGTGAGTCATGAGTCAGAAAAGCAGTCCCGGCCAGCGCTTTCGCGATGCGGTTGCCGCCGAACACCCCCTGCAGGTTGTCGGTACGATCAACGCCAACCATGCACTGCTGGCCAAGCGTGCCGGTTTCAAGGCCATCTACCTCTCGGGTGGCGGTGTCGCCGCGGGCTCCCTGGGCCTGCCGGACCTGGGCATCACCGGGCTGGATGACGTGCTCACCGACGTTCGTCGTATCACCGACGTCTGCGACCTGCCGCTGCTGGTGGATGTCGACACCGGTTTCGGTTCCTCGGCGTTCAACGTCGCCCGCACCGTCAAGTCGATGATCAAATTCGGTGCGGCGGCGATCCACATCGAGGACCAGGTCGGCGCCAAGCGCTGCGGCCATCGTCCGAACAAGGAAATCGTTTCCCAGCAGGAAATGGTCGACCGCATCAAGGCGGCGGTGGATGCCCGTACCGACGACAGCTTCGTGATCATGGCGCGCACTGACGCCCTGGCCGTCGAAGGCCTGGAATCAGCGCTGGACCGTGCCGCTGCGTGTATCGAAGCGGGTGCCGACATGGTGTTCCCGGAAGCCATCACTGAGCTTGCGATGTACAAGACCTTCGCCGACCGGATCAAAGCGCCGATCCTGGCCAACATCACCGAATTCGGTGCGACCCCGCTGTACACCACCGCAGAACTGGCCTCGGTTGACGTATCGCTGGTGCTCTACCCGCTGTCGGCGTTCCGCGCCATGAACAAAGCCGCCGAGAACGTCTACACCGCGCTGCGCCGCGACGGCACGCAAAAGAACGTCATCGACACCATGCAAACTCGCATGGAGCTGTACGACGCCATCAATTACCACGCGTTCGAGCAAAGCCTCGACGCTCTGTTCGCCCAGAAAAAGGGCTGAATACCTTAACCCTGTAGGAGCGGGCTTGCCCCGCGATTAGCCAAAGAATCCATAACAAATTCAAGAGTGGAGAAAAGCGATGGCCGAAGCAAAAGTACTCAGTGGAGCCGGCCTGCGTGGTCAAGTGGCCGGGCAAACTGCACTGTCGACAGTCGGGCAGGCCGGTGCCGGCCTGACCTACCGTGGTTATGACGTTCGTGACCTGGCCGCTGGCGCCGAGTTCGAAGAAGTGGCCTACCTGCTGCTTTACGGCGAGCTGCCCAATGCTGCCCGGCTGGCCGAGTACAAGGGCAGGCTCAAGACCCTGCGCGACCTGCCACAAGCGCTGAAAGAAGTGCTTGAGCGCATCCCCGCAGATGCTCATCCGATGGATGTGATGCGTACCGGTTGCTCAGTGCTTGGCACCCTGGAGCCAGAACTGACCTTCGAACAGCAACGCGACAAGACCGATCGCCTGCTGGCCCTGTTCCCGGCGGTGATGTGCTACTGGTACCGCTTCACCCACCATGGCGTGCGCATCGACTGCACCAGCGACGAAGACACCATCGGCGGCCACTTCCTGCACCTGCTGCACGGCAAGAAGCCGAGCGAGCTGCACGTAAAAGTGATGAACGTCTCGTTGATCCTCTACGCCGAGCACGAATTCAACGCCTCGACCTTCACTGCCCGCGTGTGCGCTTCGACCCTGTCGGACCTGTACTCGTGCATCACTGCGGCCATCGGTTCGCTGCGCGGCCCGCTGCATGGCGGCGCCAACGAAGCGGCGATGGAGCTGATCGAGCGCTTCCAGAGCCCGCAGGACGCAGTTGCCGAGCTGCTGCAAATGCTCGAGCGCAAAGACAAGATCATGGGTTTCGGTCACGCGATCTACAAAGAGTCCGACCCGCGTAATGAAGTGATCAAGGGCTGGTCGAAGAAGCTCGCTGACGAAGTCGGTGACACTGTGCTGTATCCGGTGTCCGAAGCCATCGACAAGACCATGTGGGAGCAGAAGAAACTGTTCCCCAACGCCGACTTCTACCATGCCTCGGCGTATCACTTCATGGGCATCCCGACCAAGCTGTTCACCCCGATCTTCGTCTGCTCGCGTCTGACCGGCTGGGCGGCCCACGTGTTCGAACAGCGTGCCAACAACCGCATCATCCGTCCGAGCGCCGAATACACCGGCGTCGAGCAGCGCAAGTTCGTGCCAATCGAACAACGCTGAGCTCATCCTGTGGGAGCGGGCTTGACCCGCGATTGCGATCTGTCTGGTAC
>JBOICD010000159.1:0-7651 GCA_050739855.1 Pseudomonas sp. | reverse complement strand
GGCCTGAAGAAGCAGATCACCTTTGCCCGTGAACAGGCCGGCGCTGATGGCTTGCAGCCGCACCAGGCGCTGGCACGGATCAGTGAAGTGGTGCACAGCGAGGTCCATCGTCAGTACGCGATCCTCAACGATGTGTTGCTGCCGGAGCTGGAAAAGCACCAGATCCGCTTTATCCGCCGCCGTCACTGGAACACCAAGCTCAAGACCTGGGTGCGGCGCTTCTTCCGCGACGAGATCGCCCCGATCATCACCCCGATCGGCCTCGACCCGACGCACCCGTTCCCGTTGCTGGTGAACAAGAGCCTTAACTTCATCGTCGAGCTGGAAGGGGTCGACGCCTTCGGCCGCGATTCCGGTCTGGCGATCATTCCGGCGCCACGCCTGCTGCCACGGGTGATCAAGGTTCCTGAGGAGGTGGGTGGGCCTGGCGACAACTACGTGTTCCTCTCGTCGATGATCCATGCCCACGCCGATGACCTGTTCCAGGGTATGAAGGTCAAGGGCTGCTACCAGTTCCGCCTGACCCGTAACGCCGACCTGGCGCTGGACTCCGAAGATGTCGAAGACCTGGCCCGGGCCCTGCGTGGCGAGTTGTTCTCGCGCCGCTATGGCGATGCCGTGCGCCTGGAAGTGGCCGACACCTGCCCCAAACACCTCTCGGACTACCTGCTCAAGCAGTTCAGCCTGAGTGAAAGCGAACTGTACCAGGTCAACGGCCCGGTCAACCTGACCCGGCTGTTCAGCATTACTGGCCTGGACAGTCACCCTGAGTTGCAATACACGCCGTTCACGCCAGCGATTCCCAAGCTGCTGCAGAACGCCGAGAACATTTTCAGCGTGGTCGGCAAGCAGGACATCCTGCTCATGCACCCCTTCGAGTCGTTTACCCCAGTAGTCGATCTGCTGCGCCAGGCCGCCAAGGACCCGCATGTCCTGGCCGTGCGCCAGACCCTGTACCGCAGCGGCGCCAACTCGGAGATCGTCGACGCGCTGGTCGATGCCGCGCGTAACGGCAAGGAGGTCACCGCGGTGATCGAATTGCGTGCGCGTTTCGACGAAGAGTCCAACCTGCAGCTGGCCAGCCGCCTGCAGGCTGCCGGTGCGGTGGTGATCTACGGAGTGGTCGGCTTCAAGACTCACGCCAAGATGATGCTGATCCTGCGTCGTGAAGCGGGCGAGATCGTTCGCTATGCACACCTGGGTACCGGTAACTACCACGCCGGTAACGCCCGCCTGTATACCGACTACAGCCTGCTGACTTCGGACGACGCCTTGTGTGAAGACGTCGGCAAGCTGTTCAGTCAGTTGATCGGCATGGGCAAGACCCTGCGCATGAAGAAGCTGCTGCACGCGCCGTTCACCCTGAAGAAGGGCATGCTCGACATGATTGCCCGGGAAACCCAGTTTGCTCTGGAAGGCAAACCTGCGCACATCATCGCCAAGTTCAACTCGCTGACCGATCCGAAGATCATCCGCGCCTTGTACAAGGCCAGTCAGTCAGGGGTGCGTATCGATCTGGTGGTGCGCGGCATGTGCTGCCTGCGTCCGGGGATTGCCGGGGTGTCGCACAACATTCAGGTGCGTTCGATCATTGGTCGCTTCCTCGAGCACACGCGGGTGTTCTACTTCCTCAATGGCGGCGAGGAGCAGATGTTCCTGTCCAGTGCCGACTGGATGGAGCGCAACCTCGACAAGCGGGTCGAGACCTGCTTCCCGGTCGAGGGCAAGAAGCTGATTCTGCGAGTGAAGAAGGAGCTGGAAGGGTACCTGACCGACAATACCCACGCCTGGATTCTGCAACCGGATGGCCGCTATGTGCGCAGCACGCCTACCGGTAACCAGAACCCGCGCAGTGCCCAGGCGGCTCTGCTCGAGCGCCTGAGCAACCCGGTCCTCAGCGTACGCTGAGGACGAAGCCGACCCGGGCCAGCCACTCTGCCTCCAGGCCGAAGTCGGCCTGGGTCAGCTGATTCTCTTCCAGCCAGCCGGCCGGGAACTCGACATCGAGGCTGTCACCAGCCGCGTGCAGGGTAACCGTCGGCATCTGCTGGGTGCCGCGAATGTGATGGAACAGAATCGCAAAGCGCAGCAGCGCGCACAGGCGAATCAGCTTGACGCCTTCATCGCCGAATTCGGCGAACTTGTCCTTGGGAATGTTGCGGCGATGGCCGCGTACCAGCAGGGCGAGCATCTGCTGGTCTTCGCGGGAGAAGCCGGCCAGGTCGGAGTGCTCGATCAGGTAGGCGCCGTGCTTGTGGTATTGATAGTGGGCAATGTCCAGGCCCACCTCATGCACCTTGGCCGCCCAGCCGAGCAGCTCACGCCAGATACCGTCCTCCAGGTCCCAGGCCCTGGCCACCTGGTCGAAGGCGTGCAGGGCTTTGCGCTCGACCCGGGCAGCCTGGCCCTGATCGACGTGATAACGCTCCATCAGCGAGGTCAGGGTGCGTTCACGTACGTCTTCATGGTGATGGCGGCCGAGCAGGTCGTAGAGCACGCCTTCGCGCAGGGCGCCGTCGCAGTGGTCCATGCGCTGCAGTTCCAGCGCATCGAAAATCGCCTCCATGATCGCCAGGCCCGCGGGGAAGATCGCCCGGCGGTCCGGTTTGACGCCGTCGAAGTCGATCTTGTCGGTTTCGCCCAGTTTGAACAGCTTGCGCTTGAGCCAGGCCAGGCCTTCGGCATTGACCTCGCCGGTGCCCATGCCGCCTGACTTGAGCGCCAGGCCGATGGCGCGGATGGTCCCGGAGGAGCCGATGGCTTCGTCCCAGGTCAGGCGGTGCAGGGCGTTTTCGATGCTCATCAGCTCCAGGCGCGCAGCAGTGTAGGCCTGGGCATAGCGCGCCGGGGTGATTTTGCCGTCACGGAAGTAGCGTTGGGTGTAGCTGACGCAGCCCATTTGCAGGCTCTCGCGCAGCAGCGGCTCAAAACGCTGGCCGATGATGAACTCGGTACTGCCGCCGCCGATGTCGGCGACCAGGCGTTTACCGGGGGTATCGGCGAGGGTGTGGGATACGCCGAGGTAGATCAGGCGGGCTTCCTCGCGGCCGGAAATCACCTCGACCGGATGCCCGAGAATTTCTTCGGCGCGGCGGATGAATTCGCCGCGGTTGCGTGCCTCGCGCAGGGCGTTGGTGCCGACGATACGCACCGCGCCGTCCGGCATGCCGCTGATCAGCTGGGCGAAGCGCTTCAGGCAATCGAGGCCGCGTTGCATCGACTCTTCGCTGAGCTGGCGCTCTTCGTTGATGCCGGCGGCCAGCTGAACCTTCTCCCCGAGCCGCTCAAGAATGCGGATCTCGGTATGGTGGGCCTTGGCCACAACCATATGGAAACTGTTGGAGCCCAAGTCAATGGCAGCGATCAAGGACAGATTCTTGGCTGTGGTTTGCGGCATGGTCATGGTTTCTCGGTCGATAACCCGGCAATCCTGCCACGATCCAGGGCTGACGCCAACGCGCAGCTTATCAAGGCTTGATGTGGGGCAGGTTGATGGAGGAAATATGACTTTCCTGTGACCGCACTGATTTGCGCGGTCATGCACAACTATAGTTACACTCAATCGTCCGTGACTTCCTGTAAGTCGCCGGTGCGGCTATGATGGGCCACGTTTTTTTGCTTACGACCTTGGAGACTTCCATGAGCAGCGATCTTATCAAACACGTCACTGACGCCACCTTCGAAGCCGAAGTCCTGAAGGCTGAAGGCCCGGTGCTGGTCGACTACTGGGCTGAATGGTGCGGCCCTTGCAAAATGATCGCTCCGGTTCTGGACGACATCGCCGCTACCTACCAGGGCAAACTGACCGTCGCCAAGCTGAACATCGACGACAACCAGGAAACCCCGGCCAAGCACGGCGTGCGTGGCATCCCGACGCTGATGCTGTTCAAGAACGGCAACGTCGAGGCCACCAAGGTCGGCGCACTGTCCAAGTCTCAGCTGGCAGCCTTCCTGGACGCCAATATCTGAGTGAAAAAAGCCCCGCTTTCGCCGGGGCTTTTCTTTGTCGGGTGACTAGACGCCAGAAAAAGCAGGTGTTACATTCGGCCTCGCACTGTTTCTTCGGTGCCCTCTGCACGCCGTCGCCGACGCATCCCTAATTCGAATCAGTACGCGATCCTGTCGCCTTCTCTGCGGCGCGGCTTCATTAAGCCAGAAGCTTAATTTCCCCTTCTTACATGATTACGTCACTCCCCTTATGAACCTGACTGAACTCAAGCAAAAGCCGATTACCGATCTGCTCGAAATGGCCGAACAGATGGGCATAGAAAATATGGCCCGTTCGCGCAAGCAAGATGTGATTTTCTCCCTGTTGAAAAAGCATGCGAAAAGCGGCGAGGAAATCTCCGGTGACGGCGTGCTGGAGATTCTCCAGGACGGCTTCGGCTTCTTGCGCTCGGCGGATGCTTCCTACCTGGCCGGCCCGGACGACATCTATGTCTCGCCAAGCCAGATCCGCCGTTTCAACTTGCGCACCGGCGACACCATCGTCGGCAAGATCCGCCCGCCGAAAGAAGGCGAGCGTTACTTCGCCCTGCTGAAAGTCGATACCATCAACTTCGACCGGCCGGAAAACGCGAAGAACAAGATTCTGTTCGAAAACCTGACGCCGCTGTTCCCTAACGAGCGCCTGAAGATGGAAGCCGGTAACGGTTCCACCGAAGACCTCACCGGCCGGGTTATCGACCTCTGCGCCCCGATCGGTAAAGGCCAGCGTGGTTTGATCGTTGCTCCGCCAAAAGCGGGCAAGACCATCATGCTGCAGAACATCGCGGCCAACATTACCCGTAACAACCCCGAGTGCCACCTGATCGTCCTGCTGATCGACGAGCGCCCGGAAGAAGTAACCGAAATGCAGCGCACCGTGCGCGGCGAAGTGGTTGCCTCGACCTTCGACGAGCCACCAACCCGCCACGTGCAGGTTGCCGAAATGGTCATCGAGAAGGCCAAGCGCCTGGTTGAACACAAGAAAGACGTGGTCATCCTGCTCGACTCGATCACCCGTCTGGCGCGTGCCTACAACACCGTGATCCCGAGCTCCGGCAAGGTCCTGACCGGTGGTGTCGATGCCCACGCCCTGGAGAAGCCAAAGCGTTTCTTCGGTGCTGCGCGTAACATCGAAGAAGGCGGCTCGCTGACCATCATCGCCACCGCGCTGGTTGAAACCGGTTCGAAGATGGACGAAGTGATCTACGAAGAGTTCAAGGGCACCGGCAACATGGAGCTGCCGCTGGACCGCAAGATCGCCGAGAAGCGTGTATTCCCGGCCATCAACATCAACCGTTCGGGTACCCGTCGCGAAGAGCTGCTGACCGCCGACGACGAGCTGCAGCGCATGTGGATCCTGCGCAAGCTGCTGCACCCGATGGATGAAGTGGCGGCCATCGAGTTCCTGGTCGACAAGCTCAAGCAGACCAAGACCAACGACGAGTTCTTCTTGTCGATGAAACGCAAGTAAGGTTTCTGCAAGACCGATTGGGGCTGCTGCGCAGCCCATCGCGGCAACAAGGCCGCTCCCACTGTGGGAGCGGCCTTGTGCCGCGATGGGTCGCGTAGCGGCCCCAAATCATTTTTGCCATCTGTGATTTGGCTATTCCGGCCCGTTAGGCGATACACTTTGCACCCCCGACCGGTACGGCGAATACGAGGCTTTTGCATGCAGTATCGCGATTTGCGCGACTTTATCCGTGGCCTGGAACAGCGCGGCGAACTCAAGCGCATCCAGGTTCCGATCTCTCCAGTCCTGGAAATGACCGAAGTCTGCGACCGCACCCTGCGCGCCAAAGGCCCGGCGCTATTGTTCGAAAAGCCCACGGGCTTCGACATTCCGGTGCTCGGCAACCTGTTTGGCACCCCGGAGCGGGTGGCCATGGGCATGGGCGCCGAGTCGGTCAGCGAGCTGCGCGAAATCGGCAAGCTGCTGGCCTTCCTCAAGGAGCCTGAGCCACCCAAGGGCCTCAAGGATGCCTGGTCGAAGCTGCCGATCTTCAAGAAGGTCGTGTCGATGGCGCCGAAAGTGGTCAAGGATGCCGCCTGCCACGAAGTGGTCATCGAAGGCGACGACGTCGACCTCGGCATGCTGCCGGTGCAGCACTGCTGGCCGGGCGATGTGGCGCCGCTGATCACCTGGGGCCTGACCGTGACCCGCGGGCCGAACAAAGAGCGCCAGAACCTGGGGATCTATCGCCAGCAGGTGATTGGCCGCAACAAGGTGATCATGCGCTGGCTCAGCCATCGCGGCGGCGCCCTGGACTACCGCGAGTGGTGCGAGAAGCACCCGGGCCAGCCGTTCCCGGTCTCCGTGGCCCTGGGCGCGGATCCGGCGACCATCCTCGGTGCCGTCACCCCGGTGCCCGACACCCTGTCCGAATACGCCTTCGCCGGTCTGTTGCGCGGCAACCGTACCGAGCTGGTCAAGTGCCGTGGCAACGACCTGCAGGTGCCGGCCACCGCCGAAATCATCCTCGAGGGTGTGATTCATCCGGGCGAGATGGCTCCGGAAGGTCCGTACGGCGATCACACCGGCTACTACAACGAAGTCGACAGCTTCCCGGTGTTCACCGTCGAGCGCATCACGCACCGCAAGAATCCGATCTATCACAGCACCTACACCGGGCGGCCGCCAGATGAGCCGGCGATCCTCGGTGTGGCGCTCAACGAAGTCTTCGTGCCGATCCTGCAGAAGCAGTTCCCGGAGATCACCGACTTCTACCTGCCGCCTGAAGGCTGTTCCTACCGCATGGCGGTGGTGACCATGAAGAAGCAGTATCCGGGGCACGCCAAGCGCGTCATGCTCGGGGTCTGGTCGTTTTTGCGACAGTTCATGTACACCAAGTTCGTTATTGTCACCGACGACGACATCAATGCCCGGGACTGGAATGATGTGATCTGGGCGATTACCACGCGCATGGACCCCAAGCGCGATACGGTGATGATCGACAACACCCCGATCGACTACCTGGACTTCGCTTCGCCGATTTCCGGCCTGGGTTCGAAGATGGGCCTGGATGCGACGAACAAGTGGCCGGGAGAAACCAGCCGTGAATGGGGGCGGGTCATCGTCAAGGATGAAGCTGTCACCCGGCGGATCGATGAGCTGTGGAACCAGTTGGGAATAGACTAAATGCAGGTAACCTTGCAGCCGTCCGGGGCGGTGTTGGCGCTCAACCCGGGAGAACG
This sequence comes from Pseudomonas sp., assembly GCA_050739855.1. GTDB lineage: Bacteria > Pseudomonadota > Gammaproteobacteria > Pseudomonadales > Pseudomonadaceae > Aquipseudomonas. Next base: position 472 of record JBOICD010000159.1, on the reverse strand, counting down.
GATTCTGGATGGGGCGCGGCGTCTTGGCTACGACTGCCCGCAGAGCTGCCGTAATGGCAACTGCCATGTCTGCGCTGCGTTGCTGGTGGAAGGACGCGTGCGTCAGGACGGGCAGGAGCGTGACCATGGCGAGCTGTTCACCTGCATCGCCGAACCGCTGGAGGACTGTGTCTTGTTATGGGATGGCGTGCTCGCGTTAGGCGAGTTGCCGGTACGGACACTGGCCTGTCAGTTGAGTGAGTGCGTTGAGGTCGGTGGCGACGTCTGGCGCGTACGCTTGCGGGCGCCGGCGGGCAAACCGCCGCGTTACCACGCCGGGCAGTACCTGATGATCGAGCGCGAAGCGGGCGACAAGGCCGCCTTCTCCCTGGCATCGGCACCCCACAGCGGACGCGACCTTGAGCTGCATGTGCTGGCCCGCGAGAACAGCGCAGTAGCGTTGATCGCACAATTGCAGCGCAACGGTATGGCG
>JBOICD010000158.1:0-7685 GCA_050739855.1 Pseudomonas sp. | reverse complement strand
GTCCTGGACAGTGATGAGGCACTGCTGTACGTCGACTTCTTCGGCCTGAAAAGCGATTACATCCGCAACGTTCTGGCCCCTCATTACCGCCATCAATTGATCGTCGACAACGCTCAGGCGCTGTTTACCGAGCCGTTGCCGGGCATTGCCACGCTGTATTCGCCACGCAAGTTCGTGGGGGTTGCCGACGGCGGCTGGCTGGTCAATGCCCCAGACGATCTGCCGCCATTCGCCGCCAGCTCGTCCCTGGCACGCTTCAGCGCGCTGCTCGGGCGCCTGGAAGATTCGCCGCAGCAGCACTATGCAGCCTTCCAGGACAGTGAGCTGGCACTGCAGACCGAGGGCATCAAGGCGATATCCGTGAGCACCGCTCGAGTACTCGACAGCCTCGACTACACACAAATCGCCCGGCAACGCATGGCCAACCTGGCGCAGCTGCGCCAACGCCTGGACCCACTCAACCGCTTCAGTGCCTGGCCGGCGCAAAGGGTGGCGGCCCTCTGCTACCCCCTATTGCTGGCATGCGCCGATAGCGCTGAGCGGCTGCGCAGGCACTTGCTGGAACAGACGATCTTCGTGCCCTGCTACTGGCAGGAAGTCCTCAGCGCCAGCGCTACACCGGACACAGAAAGAAGTTGGGCCCAGTGCCTGCTTGCGCTGCCAATCGACCAGCGATACAGCGTCGATGACATGAACCGCCTTGCCGACATCATCCTTCAACACACGAGGACATCATGAGCATTCGAGGTCAACGTATTCTGCTCAGGGCGCTGGAACTTGAGGACCTACCCCTGCTGCACCAATGGTCCAATGACGAGGCACTGTGGAGCCTGCTCGGTGGCTGGCACTTCCCGACTTCTCGCGAAGCGCAACGGGACTGGTTGCTGAGCCTGAAGGGCGATGCCCTGAACCAGCGTTTTGGCATCGAGGTCGCGGGCCATGGCTTGATCGGCACCGCGAACCTGGTTGCCATTGACTGGAAGAACGGTACCGCCGAACACGGCATGATGATCGGCGACTCGTCCCTCAGAGGCCAGGGCTATGGTACCGAGGTGATCGCCACGGTCATGCGCTACGCCTTTGACGAACTGGGCCTGAGTCGCCTGTCGACCACCATCATCGAATACAACGAAGCCTCCCTGGCCACCTACACCCGCAAGACACCCTGGCTGATCGAAGGGGTGCAACGTCAGTGGTACTACCGCAAGGGCCAGCGTTGGGACCGTATTCTGCTCGGCGTCAGCGCCGCAGAGTACCGTGCCTGGCAAGGTACCCGGGATGAAGCGCAATGAACCCGCTCTGGCAAGAACTGCAGACCAACGGCTTCGCCTGCCTGCCCGGCCTGATTGCTGCACCGCAGTTGCAACTGCTGCGCGAGGATCTGGCCAGCGCGATCAACAAATGCCGTCAAGTACAGCTGGAAAACGGCATCACCCAGCGCACCGAACAGACTGCCCATCACATTCTGACCCGTGACAGCCACTTCGTGGATCTGCTCGCAGATTTCTCCCGATGGGGCATCATCGATACCCTGGGGCATATGCTCGACGGCGTGCCGATCCTTAACTCGTTCGGCGGCCTGAACAACTTGAACAGCACCGACGCCTATGTGCGCAATGTGCACCGTGACGTGCGTTCATGGTCCGCCGAGTCGATGCAGATGGCCCAGGCGCTGGTACTGCTGGACGACTTCACCGCCGACAACGGCGCCACGCTGTTCCTGCCTGGCTCACACACCAGCGCGCAAAAGCCTGACGAGCATTTGTTCGAATCCATGGCCCGCAAGGCGCTGGGCAGTGCCGGCTCGATCTACCTGTTCGATTCGCGCATCTGGCACGCCGCCGGTGTCAATCGTACTCAACTACCGCGCCGCTGCCTGACGCTGACCTTTACCCGTAGCTATTTCAAACCGCAGTTCGATTATTGCCGTGCCTTAGGTGAGGACTTCTGCCGCTCGCAGTCACCTGCGGTGCAACAACTGCTGGGGTGGTACGCCCGTACCCCTTCGACCCTCCACGAGTGGTATCAGCCTGAAGACCAGCGCTTCTACCGGAAAAACCAGGGATAACCTCATGTCCACGCGCGACTACAACCAAGAGTTTCAGGACAACGCTCATCGCAGCTATTTCTACGATTTCGATGCGCGCCTGCACCGCTACATGCTCGACAGCTTCGCCCCTTGGCTGGCCGACGGCCCGACCCTGGAAATGGGCTGTTTCGAAGGCGCCTTCACCGCCCTGTTCGCAAACAAGTTCAGCGACCTGACGGTCATTGAAGCGGCGAGCGATCTCATCGAGGTAACCCGCAACAAGGTCGGCAGCGACGTAAAATTCGTCTGCAGTACCTTCGAGGAAGCTGAACTTGCACCGCGTTATGCCAACATTTTCCTGATCCATACCCTGGAGCACCTGGACGACCGCCGAGCGGTGCTTGAACGTGTGCGCAACTGGTTGGCCCCGGGCGGCCGCCTGTTTATCGCGGTACCCAACGCCAACGCACCGTCGCGACAGATCGCGGTGAAGATGGGCTTGATCGAATGCAACAGCGCCGTGACCGAAGGCGAGCGCCTGCATGGCCATCGTGTGACCTACAGCCTTGATACCCTGGAGCAGGAAGTGCGCGCAGCCGGCTGGAGAATCGCCCAGCGTGGCGGTGTGTTCTTCAAACCGTTGGCCAACTTTCAATTGGACAAAGCCCTGGAAACCCAATTGATCGATGACCGCTTCATGGATGCCTGCCACGCCCTGGGCATGATCTATCCAGACCTGTGCGCAAGCGTCTACGTGGTCTGCGAACTATGAACACCCCGTCCCTGCACGGCAAGCCGCGCCACCCCTACTACATCTTCGGCCCGGATTACCGGGAGACTTCGTCAGGCATCTGCGTTCTGCATTACCTCTGTCACGCCCTCAACCTGGCGGGCTATGAGGCCTATCTGTCGAACTGCAAGGTCAACCCGAACCTGCGTACGCCGATCCTGACCGACGAAATCCGTCAACGCCATCAATCGATCGGCCTGGCGCCTATCGCCGTCTACCCTGAAGTTGTCGACGGCAACCCGTTCGCCGCGCCTGTCGTCGCCCGCTACATCCTCAATCGAGAGGGCTTTCTGACCGGACGGGAAATCGATGCCCAAACATCGGACCTGTTCTTCTATTACACCCAGGACTTTCGCGGTGATGGCAAGAGCAACAACCTGCTTCTGTTGCCGGTGATCGATTCGGAGCTGTTCTCGCCGCCGACCGAGCCGGTACAGCGCAGCGGCAACTACCTGTACCTGAACCGTATCGACAGGTCCAAAGTCGATTACTCGCTGCTGCCCGACGACGTCGAGGTCCTGAGCCTGGCCAACCCCAAGAGCCTGGCCGAACTGGCGGAGATTTTCCGCGGTGCGGAAACACTCTACAGCTACGAAATCTCGGCAACCTGCACCGAAGCCATGCTCTGCGGTTGCCCGGTCATCTACATGCCCGGTGGCCATGTCAAAAGCCAGCCGTTCACCGAGCAGTTCGGCGATGCAGGCTCGGCGCTGTACGACGAGCCCGGTGGCCTGGAGCGCGCCCGCGCCACCGTGATGCAAGCACGTATGCGCTGGCTGGATATTGAAAAGGCCTTCTGGCCGCAACTTGAACGCTTTCTGGAAATTACCCAGCAAGCTGCCAGCCAACACGTCACCGACAATCGTGTGCCGTCGATCAAGGAATGGCTGCGCTACCGCGTACTGACGCCGGCTCAGCAGCAACTGGTCGATCAACGCCGTCGCCAGCTGAACGGACTGACCCGCCTGACCCTACTGGTGCGCGATCCTCTGGGTGACGGCCAAGCCTTGAGCGATACCCTCGAAAGCCTGGCACTGTGGCAATCGAACTCGTCGATCCATTTGCGCACGGTGGTCCTGAGCAGTGCACCGGGGCCGCTCAACCTGAACGGCGATCTGCGTTGGCTGACTTGCGCCGAGCAGGGTGCTATCGAGTTGAACGATGTCCTCCAGGGCGACGATAGCGACTGGTTCATGCTACTGAGCGCGGGCGACGAACTGTTGCCTGCCGGCACCCTGATGCTCGACCTCGAACTGCCCGGTGCCGATGGCTGTCGCATGCTCTACTGCGACGGCATATTCCGCTCAGCCGAAGGCCCTGGTGCACTGATGCGCCCATGCGCCAACCTCGACTACTTGCTGAGCCTGCCGCTGGCCATGGCCAACCACTGGTTGATTCGTCGCGAACTTGCCCTGCAAGTCGGTGGCTATGACCCTCAGCTCTCCCAGGCCCTGGAGCTGGACCTGATCCTGCGGCTGATCGAGGTCGAAGGCCTGAACGGTATCGCCCACCTGGATGAACCGCTGGTGGTCAGCAACGCGCCGACCCTCGCCGACACTCCGGATGAGCGCACTGCCCTACTGCGCCACCTCAGCAATCGTGGTTACAGCGATGCCCGGCTGGTGGAGCAACCTGCCCGCCACTACCACATCAAGTACAACCACGCACCGCAGCCCATGGTGTCGATCCTGATTCCCACCCGCGACCAGTTGCCACTGCTGCAGCGCTGTGTGGAAAGCCTGCTGAGCAAAACCCGCTACCCGCACTTCGAAATACTGCTGATCGACAATGACAGTCAGTGCGAGCAGACCCTGGCCTGGCTCGACGAAATGGCCAGCATCGGCGGCGACAAGCTGCGCGTACTTCGCTATCCCGAAGCATTCAACTTCAGCGCCATAAACAACATGGCAGCGGCCCAGGCCCGTGGCGAGTATCTGCTGCTGCTCAACAACGATACCGCGATTATTCGCGAAGACTGGCTGGACGAACTGCTCAACCACGCGCAACGGCCCGAGGTCGGCGTCGTCGGTGCCAAGTTGCTCAGCCCGACGGGCACGATCCAGAACGCCGGCCTGATCAGTGGCCTGCGCGGTCCAGCGGGCAGCCCGTTCATCGATCAGCCAGCTGACGCCAGCGGCTACCTGCAGCGGTTGCAGGTCGACCAGAACATCAGCGCAGTCAGCGCCAGTTGCCTGATGATCCGCGCTGAACTCTACCAGCAGGCCGGCGGCATGGACGAAGCCTTCAAGCTCTCCTGCAATGACCTGGATCTGTGCCTGAAGGTGGCCAACCTGGGTTACCTGAACGTCTGGACCCCGCACGCAGTATTGCTGCACGAAGGTGGCGCGAGCTGGGCGCAAGCCCGCAAGCAGCCGCAGCACAGAGCGCGTGTCGAACATGAACTCCAACAGGCCTACGACAAGTGGCTACCGGTACTGGCCAACGACCCGGCATACAACAAGAACCTGTCGCTGCACGGTAACGGTTTCGAGTTCGAAGCCGTGCATGGACTGACCTGGAAACCGCTTTCCTGGCGTCCGCTTCCAGTGGTCCTGGCCCATCCGGCGCGCGCCGCGGCCCCTGCAGCCGAACGCGTGCAGGAGCCCTTCGAGCATCTGCGGGACGCTGGGCTCATCGATGGTTGCCTGAGCAGCAATTTACTGAGCCCGGTCGCCCTGGAGCGTTTCCAGCCGGATGTGGTCATCTTCCAGCGCCACACCGATCTGCAACGCTTGCAACAGATGCAACAGGTGCAGCGATTCTCCAAAGCGTTCAAAGTGCTCGAAGTGGATTGTTTCCTGCCGGCACTGGAAGGACTGCACACCTGCGATGAACAACTGAGCTGGGATGCCTTGCGCCAGGCCGCCAGCCTGGTCGATCGGGTCATTGTTCCCACTCCGGCCCTGGCCGACGCCCTGCACGGCCTGCACGGCCTGCATCGGGACATCCGCGTAGTCGAAACGCGTCTTGGCACCCAATGGGCGCATCTGCCACCCCCCACCCGCCTGGACGGCAAACCACGCGTCGGCTGCGCATTCAATCGCCTGCAGCCAGGCTGCCAACGGTTGTTGGATACCCTGGTTCGCCAGCTCTGCGATCAGGTGGACTGGATCCTTTGGGGTGAAGTGCCGGCCTATCTGCAGCCCTTTGCCCGGGAAATCCACCCGGGCAACCTGCACGAGCAGCCGGCGCTACTGGCCAGCCTGAACCTGGATATTGCCCTCGCCCCCCTGGACGACAGCACCTTCGACCACTGCCGCAGCGCCCTGGCGCTATTGCAGTTCGGTGCCTGTGGCTACAGCGTGATCTGCAGTGATGCTCCGGCCTACCACGGCGACTACAACGTCACCCGCGTGGCCAACAGCAGTGAGGCTTGGCTGCAGGCACTTGGCGACCACCTCAACGATCTCCAGGCGTCACGACAGCAAGGCCTGGCCTTGCGTCAGCAAGTGCTCGCCGGTGGCCTGCTCGACGCTGCGCATCTGCAAACCTGGCGTGCGGCCTGGATGCCGGGGTAATACGATTCAATTGCCCCCCAATAAAAAAGCCGGGTATCAACCGGCTTTTTTATTGCCATTGATGCTCAGCTCAGTTCAGCCAACCACTCCAGGGCGACTGGCTGGCCCGATACAGGCTGCCGAGAGACATCCACACCCGTGTGTCGATCAACTTGTGCCCGACCACCGAATGCCGAAGGCCAGCGATCCGCCAGTACCTGCACATGCTCCGCGGCAAGCACCGGCACGCCGGCGTTGAGCATTTGCGCCATCGGTGTCCAGACCACCAGCAAGCCAGCTTCGGCCGCTTTCAAGCACAGATCGACATCGGCCCCTTCAAGGACTTCGAGGCCCTGGCAATGGTCGAACAGCTCCTTGCGCACCATCAGGCAGTCCCCCGAAACAGCCTGGCAACTGCGCGCGGCAGCCAGTCCGAGTGCCGACTCGTCATAGTGACGCGATGCCCCCAACCATGGCGCAAACACTTGCTGATTTGCCAGCAAAGCGTAACCGGCATGGGTAATGAATCCGTCGCGGTCATACAGCTGTGCGCCGACTACCCCCACTTCCGGACGCAAGGCCTGGTTGAGCAGGGCTTCGATCCAGGCCGGCGAGACAACCTGGCTACGCGCCGATTTCAACACCAGGTATTCACCTTGTGCCTGAACCGCAGCCTGGTTGATCATTGCAGCTTCTGCCAGGCCCTGTTCACAGGCAATCAGCTTGACCCGGCCACCTAGCCCCTGGACCTCACCCAACCCCGCGGCAATCGCCTCGGCATTGGCCGCATCAGCGACCACAATCACTTCGTAATGGCTGTAGCGGGTACGCTGGACGATGCTCGCCAGGCACGCCTGGAGCTGCTCAAGGTCATCCCCGGCAGGCACGAGGACACTGACCCGGGGAGTGGCTGGATGACGGAAGTCGATCTGGAACCCACCATCGGCCACCACGTTGACCTGGGCACGATAGCCCAGCACGCTCAGGTGACGTTTGAGAGTAGCAGCGGCATCGCTAGACATCGCCTCACTGGCTTGCTCGCCAATCACCAGATACTCGTCCAGGTGCGCCATACCGGCGATGCCTTGCTGCTCGCTAAGTCTGAGCAACAGATCAAACTCCAGCGCCTGCGCACAGGTCTCGCTGTATCCGCCCAATTCGACCAGGGTCTGACGACGCACCAGCCAATGCCGAGACATCAGGTCGGGGCGACTGCGCAGCAAATCCAGATCGCAACCTGGACGCACCACGCTATGCAACCGGCCTTCACTATCACGCTGCACTTCGTTGGCGCAGATGGCCTGGCAGCTTTCTGCTCCAGCCAGCTCTACCTGCAGGCGCAGCAAGCCACCGACGGTCAGCACATCGC
>JBOICD010000157.1:0-7703 GCA_050739855.1 Pseudomonas sp. | reverse complement strand
TTGATGTGTCCAAGCTGGATGCGAACGAGAAGTACGGCTTCTTCTGCTCGTTCCCAGGCCACATCTCGATGATGAAAGGCACTGTTACGCTGAAGTAATGTCTTGAACTGACTGTAGGAGCGGATTTATCCGCGAAGGACTGTGCAGTTCATTCCTGGGGCCGCGTTGCGGCCCATCGCGGATGAATCCGCTCCTACAGTTCTATAGATGGCTTACGGCGCGAACGGCATCTCGCGCTTGTGCTGGGTCTTTTCGTACGTGCCCTTGATAATCGCGAACGCTTCCTCGCTCACCGGCTCGCCATGCAGGAAGGCATCGATCTGCGCATAGGTCACGCCATGCGACGCTTCGTCCGGCTTGCCCGGGGCCAGGTCTTCCAGGTCCGCGGTCGGCACTTTCTCCACCAGTGATTCCGGCGCGCCAAAGCTGCGCGCGATCGCCCGTACCTGGTTCTTCACCAGCCCGCTCAGCGGCGCCAGGTCGCAGGAACCATCACCGAACTTGGTAAAGAAACCCATCACCGCCTCGGCGGCGTGATCAGTACCGATCACCAGGCCCTGGCGGGCACCGGCGATGGTGTATTGAGCGACCATGCGCATGCGCGCCTTGGTATTGCCCACGACGAAGTCGACCATCGCCGGCTGACCGTTCTCTAGCGCTTGCACCTCTTTGCTCAGTGCCTGCACCGCCGGGGCTATGTTCACCGTGTGCAGTTCATCCGGCTTGATCACATCGAGGCAGGCCTGGGCGTCATGCTCATCCTGTTGAACGTGGTAGGGCAGGCGCACGGCGATGAAGCAATAGGCCGGGTCGCCGGTCTCACTGCGCAGCTCATTGATCGCCCGTTGCGCCAGCAGGGCAGCGGTCAGCGAATCGACGCCACCACTGATGCCCAGCACCAGGGTTTTCAGCCGCGCATTGTTCAGGCACTGCTTGATGAACGCCACGCGCCGGATCACTTCGGCATCGAGCGCGGCGCGGTCGGCGAACGGCGGCTGGACCTTGAGCGCTTGCGCAATCTCTCGCTGGACAGCTTGCATGAATTACTCCTTGGGCACTTTGAAGACGTGGCGCAGGTAGGCGACGAAGTTTTCGTCGCGGCATTGGGTCTTGGCTGCCTCGTCGGAAATCTTGGCGACAGGCTGGCCGTTGCAGTCGGTCATTTTAAGCACGATGTTCATCGGCGCCACCCCGGGAATGTCACAGGTCAGGTTGGTGCCAATGCCAAAGCTGACGTTGATCCGCCCACGCAGGGCACGGAAGATCTCCAGCGACTTGGTCAGGTTCAGGCCATCGGAGAACACCAGGGTCTTGGTCATCGGGTCGATGCCGAGCTTGCGGTAGTGGGCGATGGCCTTTTCCGCCCAGCGCACCGGGTCACCCGAGTCATGGCGCAGGCCGTCGAACAGCTTGGCGAAGAACAGGTCGAAATCGCCGAGGAACGCATCCATGGTGATGCAGTCGGTCAAGGCGATGCCGAGCAGGCCGCGGTACTCGCGGACCCAGCAATCGAGGGCGGCGATCTGGCTGTCGATCAAGCGTGGTCCCAATTGCTGGTGGGCCATGATCCACTCGTGCGCCATGGTCCCCAAGGGCTTGATATCCAGCTTTCGTGCCAGGTGCACGTTACTGGTGCCGACGAAGCGCGCCGGGAAATCTTCCTTGAGTACCCGCACGACTTCTTCTTGGACCTTGTAGGAGAAGCGTCGGCGGGTGCCGAAGTCGGCCACCTGCAATTCAGCCAGCTCATCGCTGCTGGCGTGGGCCCTGAGCCAGTCGAACTTGCGGTAGAGCTGGTCGCGGGCCTCGCTGAGCTTGACCTGGGGATGGCGGTGACGGTTGCGTACTTCGCTGATGATCGCCAGCAACGGCACTTCGAAGAGGATCACGTGCAGCCACGGGCCGCGCAGACGCAGGTACAGCTGATCGTTTTCGATGCCCAGTTGCAGGTAGCGCAAATTGAAGCGAAACAGGCCGAGAAAACGCAGGAAATCCGGCTTTATGAAGCTGATCTGTTCGAGAAAACCCAGTTGGCCATTGGCCAGGCTCAGTTCGCACAGCGTGTCGATCTGTTCGCGTATCTGCGCCAGATAGGGGCGCAGGTCTTCGCCATTGCGGCAGCGAAACTCCCATTCGACATCGACGTTGGGGTAATTGTGCAGTACCGCCTGCATCATGCTCAGCTTGTAGAAATCCGTGTCGAGCAGGTTCTGCACGATGCGATCGGCGAAGGCGCTCTCGCTCATAAGGGGCTCCGTAAGGGGCGCGCGCCAGCAACTGCCAGCAACGACGCACAGACCTTGCCATTGTGCCAGCCTTTTTCCGCAGGTGGGCAGGCATGCCTCGGGTACATCGGTAGCAGCCTACAGGTAGCAGCGCTTTCTCGGGTCAGCGGCTAGCCTGTAGTGGTGCCCGCTGTAGCAGTCGCGCACCAAGGGTGTGCAGTTCGGTTACGCATCCTGTTACAGGCTGGTTGCACGTAAACACTTGTCGGGGTTGCAATGATGGCACTAGGAGGTTGCTCTTTTTCTCCTGATGCGGTGGCGCTTGGCTTGATACAGACGGTTGCACAGCCAGTAAAAAAAGGACGCGGCCCAGGCCCCGGCAACTTCTTCACGCGTTTTTCCAGAATAAAAATCCAATGGCACGGCCCTTGCTCAGAGCAATTGCTGAAAGTTGTAGTGCCAACCAAAAAAACTCCAAGGAGCACCACCTCATGTCGCAGACGTTTTACAAGAAAGGCTTTCTGGCCCTTGCCGTAGCTACGGCGCTGGGTGTTTCTTCGTATGTTCAGGCCGACATCAAGATCGGCGTAGCAGGGCCGATGACCGGTCCCAGCGCAGCGTTTGGCGAGCAGTACATGAAAGGTGCCGAGGCGGCGGCGAAAGTGATCAACGCCGCAGGTGGGATCAATGGTGAGCAGATCGTGCTGGTAAAAGGCGATGATGCCTGCGAGCCGAAACAGGCCGTAGCGGTAGCCAACCGCCTGGTTGACCAGGAAAAGGTCGCCGGGGTGGTCGGGCACTTCTGCTCGTCTAACACCATTCCTGCTTCAGAGGTATATGACGAAGCCGGGATCATCGCCATCACCCCGGGTTCGACCAACCCGCAAGTCACCGAGCGCGGCCTGACCGGGATGTTCCGCATGTGCGGACGTGATGACCAGCAGGGCATCGTGGCCGGCGATTACATTGTCGACGTGCTCAAGGGCAAGAAGGTTGTCGTGCTGCACGACAAGGACACCTACGGCCAGGGCCTGGCGGATGCAACCAAAGCCCAGCTGGCCAAGCGTGGCGTAACCCCGGTGCTGTACGAAGGTCTGACCCGTGGCGAGAAGGACTTCAGCGCCGTGGTCACCAAAATCCGCGCCGCTGACGCTGATGTCGTTTACTTCGGTGGTTTGCACCCGGAAGCGGGTCCGCTGGTTCGGCAGATGCGTGAGCAGGGTCTCAAAGACGTCAAGTTCATGTCCGATGACGGCATCGTCACTGACGAGCTGGTCACCACCGCCGGTGGCGCACAGTACGTCGATGGCGTGTACATGACCTTCGGCGCCGACCCACGCCTGCTGCCTGACAGCAAGGCGGTAGTGGATGCCTTCCGCAAGACCGGCTATGAACCTGAGGGCTACACCCTGTACGCCTATGCATCGCTTCAGGCCCTGGCCGCAGGCTTCAACGGCGCCAAGTCGAACAAGGGCGAGGACGCCGCCAAGTGGCTTAAGGCCAATCCGGTGAAAACCGTGATGGGTGAGAAGACCTGGGACAGCAAGGGCGACCTGAAAGTCTCCGACTACGTGGTCTACCAGTGGGACAAGGACGGCAAGTACCACCAACTGGAAAAACAAAAATAACAACGGTATCCGACCCGGGCTGTGCCCGGGTCGCTACCCGGTTTTGCGCCGTACCTGTCTTTTCTCGTAGATCTGCACAACCCTGCGCTGCGAGGGCCGCTTCATCCGGGGCTCACCGTAGTCGGCGCTTGTGCAATCTCAAATACGTGAGATTGCGTTATGGATGGTATTTTTCTGCAGCAACTGATCAATGGGCTGACCCTGGGGTCTGTCTATGGTCTGATCGCCATCGGCTACACAATGGTCTATGGCATTATCGGCATGATCAACTTCGCGCACGGCGAGGTGTATATGATCTCCGCTTACCTGGCGGCGATCAGTCTGGCATTGCTGGCGTACTTCGGTATCGAATCCTTCCCCTTGCTGATGCTCGGGACGCTGATCTTCACTGTCGTGGTGACGGGCGTTTATGGCTGGACCATCGAACGCATTGCCTACAAACCCCTGCGTAACTCCACCCGCCTGGCACCGCTGATCAGTGCCATCGGCATCTCGCTGATCCTGCAGAACTACGCGCAGATCAGCCAGGGTGCACGCCAGCAAGGCGTACCGACGCTGCTCGAAGGCGCCTGGCGCCTGGAAGTGGGCACCGGTTTCGTTCAGCTGACCTACACCAAGATCTTTATCCTGGTTGCCGCGTTCGTCGGCATGGCCGCGCTGACCTACATCATCAAGTTCACCAAGCTGGGGCGCATGTGCCGTGCGACCCAACAGGATCGCAAGATGGCCTCGATCCTCGGTATCAACACTGACCGGGTGATTTCCTATGTGTTCGTCATCGGTGCGGTGATGGCCGCGCTGGCGGGCGTACTGATCACCATGAACTACGGCACCTTCGACTTCTATGCCGGCTTCATCATCGGCATCAAGGCCTTCACCGCCGCAGTGTTGGGTGGCATCGGCTCGCTACCGGGCGCCATGCTCGGCGGGATCATCCTCGGCATCTCCGAGTCGCTGTTCTCCGGGTTGATCAACTCCGACTACAAAGACGTGTTCAGTTTCTCCCTGCTGGTACTGATTCTGATCTTCCGTCCCCAAGGCCTGCTGGGTCGCCCACTCGTGGCGAAGGTGTAAGTATGTCTGCTGCCAAATCCACTGCATTCGATCTCAAGCGCAGCCTGATTGACGCGATTCTCGCCGGGCTGATTTCCCTTATCGTTTTTGGGCCCATCGTCGGCGTGGTGCTCGACGGCTACAGTTTCAACATGGAACCGACCCGCGTGGCCTGGCTGGTGGCCGGAGTGATGGCCGGGCGTTTCCTCCTCAGCCTGTTCCTGCAGACCCCCAAGGGCCAGTCGATCCTGCAAGGTTTCGAGGGTAGCGGCTCCGGTGTGCATGTGCGGGCGCCGGACTTCAAGTCGCGGCTGCGCTGGATCATTCCGGGGCTGATCGTGATCGCCATTGTCTTCCCGTTCTTTGCCAACAAGTACCTGCTGACCGTGGTCATCCTCGGCCTGATCTATGTGCTGCTGGGGCTTGGCCTGAACATCGTGGTGGGGCTGGCCGGCCTGCTCGACCTCGGCTACGTGGCCTTCTATGCCATCGGGGCCTACGGTCTGGCGCTGGGCTACCAGTACCTGGGCCTGGGCTTCTGGACCGTGTTGCCGCTGGCAGCCCTCGCTGCTGCGTTGGCCGGGTGCATATTGGGCTTCCCGGTACTGCGAATGCACGGCGACTACCTGGCCATCGTGACCCTGGGCTTCGGTGAAATCATTCGGTTGATACTCAATAACTGGCTGTCGTTCACCGGCGGTCCGAATGGTATGCCGGTGCCATCGCCGACCTTTATGGGCCTGGAGTTCGGGCGCCGGGCCAAGGACGGCGGCGTGCCGTTCCACGAGTTTTTCGGCATCGACTACAACCCCAACCTGAAATTCCTGTTCATCTACATCGTGCTGTTCCTCGTGGTGCTGGCGGTGCTGTACATCAAGCACCGGCTGACCCGGATGCCGGTCGGCCGCGCCTGGGAAGCGTTGCGTGAAGACGAAATCGCCTGCCGTTCGATGGGCCTGAACCATGTACTGGTCAAACTCTCGGCGTTCACCATCGGTGCTTCCACCGCTGGCCTGGCCGGGGTGTTCTTTGCCAGCTACCAGGGCTTCGTCAACCCGTCCTCGTTCACCTTCTTCGAGTCGGCGCTGATCCTCGCCATCGTGGTCCTCGGGGGCATGGGCTCGACGGTCGGTGTGGTGATCGCCGCGTTCGTCCTGACCGTGGCCCCGGAGCTGCTGCGCAGCTTCTCCGAGTACCGGGTACTGCTGTTCGGCGTACTCATGGTGTTGATGATGATCTGGCGACCGCGCGGGCTGATTCGCATCAGCCGTACCGGTGTAGTTCCGCGTAAAGGAGTAGCGCCATGAGCGATGACGTGATTCTCTCGGTCGACAACCTGATGATGCAGTTTGGCGGGATCAAGGCGCTCAGCGATGTCAGCCTCAAGGTCCAGCGCAACTCGATCTTCGCCCTGATCGGCCCCAACGGCGCGGGCAAGACCACGGTGTTCAACTGCCTGACCGGCTTCTACAAAGCCAGTGGCGGCAAGATCGAACTGAACATGCGCGGTACCCGCACCAACGTGATCCAGCTGCTGGGCGAGCGCTTCCAGCTGGGCGACTTCGTTTCGCCCAAGCGTTTCATCAGCCGCCTGCACTACAAGATGTTCGGCGGTACCCACCTGGTCAACCGCGCAGGTCTGGCGCGGACCTTCCAGAACATTCGCCTGTTCCGGGAAATGTCGGTGGTGGAGAACCTGCTGGTGGCCCAGCACATGTGGGTCAATCGCAATCTGCTGTCGGGTGTGCTCAACACCAAGGCGTACCGCAAGGCCGAAAGCGATGCCCTGGACCATGCCTTCTACTGGCTGGAAGTGGTCGACCTGGTCGACTGCGCCAACCGTCTGGCCGGCGAGTTGTCCTACGGCCAGCAACGCCGCCTGGAGATTGCCCGGGCCATGTGCACCCGGCCACAGATCATCTGCCTGGATGAACCGGCGGCAGGCCTCAACCCGCAGGAAACCGAAGCGCTGAGCAAGATGATTCGTGTGCTGCGGGACGAGCACGACATTACCGTGGTGCTGATCGAGCACGACATGGGCATGGTCATGAGCATCTCCGACCATATCGTGGTCCTGGACCACGGCAACGTGATCGCCGAAGGCGCACCGCAGGACATCCGTCATAACCCGACGGTGATTGCGGCTTATCTGGGCGCCGATGAAGAGGAACTGGTATGAGTTCAGCGATCCTCGAAATGAAAGAGATCGATGTGTTCTACGGGCCGATCCAGGCCCTGAAGAAAGTCTCGCTGCACATCAACGAAGGCGAAACGGTGAGCCTGATCGGCTCCAACGGTGCTGGCAAATCGACCCTGCTGATGTCGATCTTCGGGCAGCCGCGGGCGGCGAGCGGGCAGATTGTCTATCGCGGTACTGACATTACCCACAAGTCTTCTCACTACATTGCCTCCAACGGCATCGCCCAGTCGCCGGAAGGGCGCCGGGTGTTCCCGGACATGTCGGTGGAAGAGAACCTGATGATGGGCACCATCCCCATCGGTGACAAATTCGCCAACGAAGACATGCAGCGCATGTTCGAGCTGTTTCCACGGCTCAAGGAACGGCGTAATCAGCGCGCGATGACCATGTCCGGTGGTGAGCAGCAAATGCTCGCCATCGCCCGGGCATTGATGAGCCGACCGAAGCTGTTGCTGCTCGACGAGCCGTCCCTGGGGCTGGCGCCGATTGTGGTCAAGCAGATCTTCGCCACCCTGCGGGAACTGGCCAAGACCGGCATGACCATCTTTCTGGTGGAGCAGAACGCCAACCACGCACTCAAGCTCTCGGACCGCGCCT
>JBOICD010000156.1:0-7727 GCA_050739855.1 Pseudomonas sp. | reverse complement strand
CGGGCGATACCAGTAGCCATTGGAGTAGAAATACTCTTGTCCGGTGTACGACACCTGCCAGTACGGATCAGCAAAGCGATCGATGACATGTCCGGGACGGTAGCGATCATTGTGCCGGGGGATGTCTTGGTAATAGCCGGTGCGCGGCTCCTGGGTCTGGCGCACCTCGTCCGGACGTGACTGCAGCGGTGAGCCGCCCTGTCCTTCGGCCAGCAGCGGCTGCTTGAGGCTTGCGCACAACAAGCCGACAACGGCCAGACGCCTTGATTGCAACTTCATGCGGGTACTCTCGGAGCGTTGAATGACCACAGGTTATCGGCCGCGCCGAGAAAAATCGCAGGCATTAAAAAAGGGAGACCCTGGGGTCTCCCTTTGAGAATTTTGTCCGTGCTCGACGCTTGTGACGTCGGCTCACCTCACGCTGTCTTGTGAACAGTGTGTAGCCCGGGGGCCGAGCACAACCCTGTTGGGTTGCTGGCCGCAGCTGCCCTGATAAGGCCAGCTGCACTGGACTGATGTCCGGGCAGTGATTCTGGGTATAAGCATAGGGCTAGTGCGGCAGCAGAGGATTGCGAAGATTGCTCAATCAAATAGCACTTGCGCAATTTTTACCTACGGATCGATAATTCAACGCAATCAGAACAGAAAAGGCATGATCCATGAGCAAACTGGACCGCTACGACCTGAGCATTCTTGCCGAATTGCAGCGCGATGCACGCATCTCCAACCAGGAACTGGCCGAGCGCATCGGCCTGTCGCCTTCGCCTTGCTCGCGCCGGGTCAAGCAACTGGAAGACGACGGCTACATCGCCCGCCAAGTGGCGCTGCTCGACCGCAAGAAGCTCGGCTTGAGCCTCACGGCCTACGTATTGATCGGCATGGATCGCCACACCCCGGAGCGTTTCGAAGCGTTCGAAACAGCAATCCGCAACCTGCCTCAGGTGCTTGAATGCAGCCTGGTTACCGGGATGGATGCCGACTATCAGCTCAAAGTGGTGGTCCCGGACATGGACCACTATCAGCAACTGTTGCTCGGCCACCTGACCCGTATCGAAGGGGTGACCAGCGTGCGCTCCAGCTTCGTGCTCAACCAGGTGCTGGCCAGCACCGAGCTACCGTTGACGCACCTGCGTTAGTCAGACCGGCAAGCGGGGCGTATAATTGCGCGCCTCAACTTGCCGGAGAATATCGATGGATCCTGCGTTGTTCGAAGAGTGGATGATGACTGTCCTGGTCACCATCCTGATTGGTTTCATGGGCTTTATCGTCTGGGACCTGGCGAAGAAGTCCAAAGCCGGCAAGTTCGGTACCTTCATTCTGTTTTTCGTGCTGGGCCTGGGTATCCTCGCCTTCATCATCAAAAGCGTGGTGATCGGCTACATCGAAGGCGTTTAACGCTTGGCAGGAACTTCCCGCCATTGCCCCTGATCAAGACCGTCCAAAGTCCAGTCGCCGATCCGCACCCTGACCAGACGCAGGGTCGGCAGGCCGACGGCGGCGGTCATGCGCCGCACCTGGCGGTTACGCCCTTCCTTGATCACCAGTTCCAGCCAACTGGTCGGCACGCTCTTGCGAAAGCGTACCGGCGGGTTGCGCGGCCACAGCTGCGGCTCTTCAAGCAGCCTGGCCTGGGCAGGCAAGGTAGGCCCGTCATTGAGCTCGACGCCGTCACGCAAACGCTGCAACTGCTGTTCTGTCGGTTCACCCTCGACCTGCACCCAGTAGCTTTTCGCCAACTTGTGCTTAGGATCGGCAATCCGCGCCTGCAACTGGCCGTCATTGGTCAGCAACAGCAAACCTTCGCTGTCGCGATCCAGGCGCCCGGCCGGATAGACGCCGGGAATATCGATGAAGTCCTTGAGGGTCGCGCGCCCTTCGCCGTCGCTGAACTGGGTCAGTACGTCAAAGGGCTTGTTGAACAGGATCAACCGCGGCTCGGCCGGCGGCGCCTTGGGCTGGCGACGCGGGCCTGCGGGCTTGGCCGCGCCATGGCGCGGCTTGGAGCGTGGGGGTAACGGCATGGGGCCTCAGCGGAACGGCGGCTCGTCGAAACTGCGCAGTTTACGCGAGTGCAGCGAATGCAGCTCGGTGCGCAGCAGGTCCAGTGCGGCGATACCGATTTTCAGGTGCTGACTGACTGCCCGGTTGTAGAAGGCGTTGGCCGCGCCTGGCAGTTTGATCTCGCTGTGCAGCGGCTTGTCCGAAACACACAGCAAAGTGCCATAAGGCACGCGCAAGCGGTAACCCTGGGCGGCGATAGTGCCGCTTTCCATGTCGACCGCCACCGCCCGTGACAGGTTGATCAGCGGACGCTCCTGAGCCCAGCGCAGCTCCCAGTTGCGATCGTCGTAAGTCAACACGGTGCCGGTACGCAGACGCTTTTTCAGCTCGTCGCCACGCTCGCCGGTCACCTGCGCCGCCGCTTCCTGCAGCGCCATCTGCACCTCGGCCAGGGCCGGAATCGGAATATGCGGCGGCACCACCCGATCCAGAATGCCGTCACGGCGCATGTAGGCGTGAGCCAGCACGTAATCGCCGATGGTCTGCGACTGCCGCAAGCCGCCGCAGTGACCGATCATCAGCCAGCAGTGCGGACGCAGCACCGCCAGGTGGTCGGTGATGTTCTTGGCGTTGGAGGGGCCGACGCCGATGTTGACCAGGGTGATGCCATCACCATCGGCGGCGATCAGGTGATACGCCGGCATCTGGTAACGGTGCCAGACCACACTCGCCACCAGCGATTGGGCCTCGCCGTTGTCCATGCTCTTGTCGATGATCACATTGCCCGGCAGGACCATGCGTACGAAACGCGGGTCATCGCGCAGCTGCTCCAGGCCATGGCTGACGAACTGGTCGACATAGCGGTGGTAGTTGGTCAGCAGGATCCACGGCTGCACATGGCGCCAGTCGCTGCCGGTGTAATGCACCAGGCGGCGCAAGGAAAAGTCCACCCGCGCCGCGTCGAACAGCGCCAGCGGCAAAGGATCGACGTTGGCCCAGTCGTACAGGCCGTCGGCGATACCATCGGTGGCGGCCGACAGGTCGGTACTGGGGAATACCCGTGCCAGCGCGGCGGCAGTGATGCCGCTACCGGCCAGTTCGTCGCCCTGCTCGACCACGTAGGGATAAGGAATATTCTGCTGACTGACACCCACTTCGACGGTGACGGTGAAGTCGCGCATCAGTGGCTTGAGCTGCTCCAGCAGATAGCCACGGAAGGCAGCGGGATGGGTAACCGTGACGCTGTAAGTGCCTGGCAGCTGGACCTTGGCGTAGGCGCGGGTGGTGGCCGGCACCTCACCGTGGTACTCGTAGGTCAGGCGCAGTTCCGGGTAGCGGAACAAGGCACGCTCTTCGGCATTCGGCTCGGTGCGGTCCTTGAGATAGCGCTTGAGCGCCTGGCTCAGGGCCGCGGTGGATTTCTCGTGCAGGGCCGCCAACCGATCGACGGCCTGCTCGGCGGTTTCTACGACAACGAAGGCTTCATCAGTACGGCTCACAATGTACTTCCTGTCTGACATGCATGTACCCATCTTGCCTACTTATTCAGGCAAAGGCACGCACGTTAAAGCGGCCAGTTCGGCGTCGACCGCGCCACCAGTTCGCCAACATTGATGCCCCGTGGCAGCAAACCGTAGACCCGACCGCTGCCGCCCAGGCGGCTGCCGATAAAAGCATCGCTGACCGTAGCATTGCCGGCTTCAAGCAACAGCTTGGCCTGCAGGCCCAGGGCGATGTCTTCGGTGAGCTGGCGGGCGCGGTACTGAATGTCGCCGGTGTCGGCAAAGGCCGCCTTGAGGTTGCCGATATGCGCCGCCAGACGCGGATCGCCGTGACCATCACCCAGCTCAGCGAACAGCACATCGAGCACACCTGGCTCCTTGGACAGGGCGCGCAGCACGTCCAGGCACTGGACATTGCCCGAACCTTCCCAGGTCGAGTTGACCGGTGCTTCGCGGTACAGGCGCGGCAGGATGCTGTCTTCGACATAGCCGGCGCCGCCCATGCACTCAGCCGCTTCGTTGATCATTGCCGGGGCACGCTTGCAGATCCAGTACTTGCCGACAGCGGTGATCAGCCGGGCAAACCGTGCCTGTTGCGGGTCATCCGGCTGGTCGAGGGCATGGCCCATGCGCAGGCTCAGGGCCAGCGCCGCTTCGCTTTCCAGGGCCAGGTCAGCGAGGACGTTCTGCATCAATGGTTGCTCGGCCAGCAGCTTCCCGCCGACCTGGCGATGAGCACAGTGGTGGGCAGCCTGGGTCAGGGCCTGGCGCATCAGGGCGCTGGAGCCGACCATGCAGTCGAAACGGGTCATGGCGACCATTTCGATGATGGTCGGCACACCGCGGCCTTCCTCGCCGATCATCCACGCCAGGGCGCCTCGGAACTCCACTTCACTGGAGGCGTTGGAGCAATTGCCGAGCTTGTTCTTCAGGCGCTGGATATAGAACTGGTTGCGACTGTCATCCGGGCGATGGCGCGGCAGCAGGAAGCAACTCAAACCCTTGTCAGTCTGGGCCAGGGTCAGGAAGGCGTCACACATCGGCGCCGAACAGAACCACTTGTGCCCGACCAGTTCGTAGGCCTGGCCCGGCCCCGGCGCGCCCACCGGGTAAGCGCGGGTGGTATTGGCGCGGACATCGGTGCCGCCCTGTTTCTCGGTCATGGCCATGCCCAGGGTTACCCCGACCTTGTGCCGGTCACCGACATTACGCGGATCGTACTCGGTGGCGAGGACCTTGGGCAGCCAGTATTGCGCCAGTTCCGGCTGCAACTTGAGCGCCGGCACTGCGGCAAAGGTCATGGTCAGCGGACATCCACTGCCGGCTTCCGCTTGAGTATGCAGATAGGTCATCGAGGCCCGGGCGACGTGGGCGCCCTGGCACGGGTCGGTCCACGGCAGCGACGGCAAGCCGTGCTCGATGGCCGTGCGCATCAGCTCGTGGTAGGCCGGATGAAACTCCACCAGGTCGATACGATGACCATAACGGTCATGGCTGCTGAATTGCGGCTTGTGCTGGTTGGCCAGGAACCCGGCGGCCATCAGCGGCCCGCCCGCCAACGCCCCGTACGCATCGATCCGGGCCTCAGCCCAGCCTGCCCCATAGTGCCGCGACCATTGCTGCAGCGGCAGGTCGATGCGATACAGATTGGCCCCGTCCAGCGCTGGCGGCTGGTTGGTGACTTCATGGGTTTCAGCGTACTGGTGCAGGTTCATCAGGGGGCCTCCTGGATCCGGACGTGACTGAAATTTCAGTGAATCACGCCGCGCCCCCCGGTCAAAGTGACAAATACGCCTAACTAGCCGCGATTTAGCCCGGGCCGGGCCAGCGCCTGCGGCTGGTTCAAGGCGAGGCTCAGCACCAGCTCGAAACGGCTGCCCAGCCCCGGACTGGACTCATGCTGCAAGCGTGCCCCGATCAACTCGGCCAGCTGCCGGCAGATCGCCAGACCGATGCCCAGGCCTCCGTACTGGCGGCTCATCGAGCCATCGACCTGGAAGAAGCGCTGATACAGACCTGGCTCGGCGAGACGATCAAAGCCGATGCCGCTGTCGCTGACACTGATGGTCAGGCCAAGCAGACCCGGCCCTTGCAAGCGCCCGCGCACCTGCAGTACGACCCCACCCTCATGGGTGAACTTGATCCCGTTGTCGAGCAGGTAGCTGATGCACAGGGCCAGTTTATGCCGGTCGCCGACCAGCAATTCAGGCAAATCGGCCGGCGTGTCCAGATTCAGGTACAGCCCCTTGCCCAGCGCCGCCGCGGCGTACTTGCTGCGCAGCTCCTGCAACAGGTTGCGCAAGCCGAACGGTGCGTTTTGCGCACTGAGGCGACCGGCCTGCAGCTCGGTGAGGATCAGGATATCGTCGACCATGCCCATCATGTCCTGGGCCGCGTAACTGGCCGTGCGCTGGTACTGTGCCAACTCGTGCGCCATGGGCACTGTCTGCATCAACTCCAGCGAACCGATCACCCCGTTCATCGGCGTGCGCAGTTCATGGGTCACCGTGGCCAGGAACTCATCCTTCAAGCGGTTGCTGTTGGCCAGTTGCTGGTTGAGTACTTCCAGCGCCCGGCTCGTGTCGCGCAGGGCCTGGGCCTGCTGGTCACGCATGCTGTTGATACGGTCGGCCAGGGCCAGCGACAGCAGGCACACCTCCAGCGCCGAACCGATCTGGCTGGCATACATGGTCAGGAACACATTGGGCAGGTAGCCCAGCACCATCAAGGTATTGACCAGGCCGCCGAGCAGAAATGCCGTCCAGGCGATGATGAAATAACGCGCCACCCGCAGACCGCGCCGCCAGGCATACACCCCGGCGGCGAAGATAGTCACGGTGAACAGCAACGCCAGGGCCGTGGCCAGGCGCAGGGCGATGCCGTAGCTGCTGATCAGCGCCAGCAGCATGACCACCGCGCCACAGGCCATCAGCACTTTGAGCAGGCCATCGAAGGCACGACTGTGCCGGGCCATCTGCAGGAAGCTACGGGCGAACTGGCAACCGAACAATCCCGACGCTCCGATGAACAGTGGCGTGGCGGCGTTCGCCCACCAGGGGCTGTCAGGCCAGAAGTAAGCCACCGCCGCGCCATTGACCGACACCTGATAGAGGCCGAACGAAGCGATATAGAGGATGTAATAGAGGTAACTGGTGTCGCGCACGCTGAGGTAGATGAACAGGTTGTAGACCAGCATCCCCAGCAGCACGCCGTAGATCAGGCCGAGCACATAAAGACGGGTCGGCTGCGCTTCCAGATAGGCCTCAGTCGACCATAAGGTCAACGGCGCCTGGACCGAACCCTGGCTGTGCAGGCGCAAGTAGGCGGTGGTGGTCTGTCCGGGGCTGAAGGGTAATTCGAACAGGTAGTTGTTCTGCTCGATCTGGCGACTGGCATACGGCAGTGCGTCACCGGTGCGCTGAGCCAGGCGGAAAGTGCCGCTGCTGTCAGCCAGGTAAAGCTCCAGATGGTCCAGTGGCGGGTAGGCCAGCTCCAGCAGCCAGCTGCGCGGCGCGGCCGAAGGCAGTGCGGTGTAGTGCAGATCGAGGCGGATCCAGAACACCGATGTCGAGTAACCGGCATTCAACACATCGGCTTGATGCGCTCGGAAATGCTCACTGAACGAAGGAGCACTGACCTGCGCGATGCTGGCATTGCCATCGCGGTCTTCGAATACCTGCATCACCCGCCCCAAGGGCAAGCTGCGCGTCGAGTCGTCGAAATCGACCGCCGTGGCCAGCAGTGGCAACCAGCCCAGCACAACAATCAGCAAATAGCGCATACAGCCCCAGCATGGTCTGTCCCGGTCGTGTCGCGGTAGCCTCCTGTCCGTTTGAGGCGACGCGATCCGGCAGTAACCGTTATCGGTTGTTTGAGCACTCTAGCATAGCTTTTCAGCACTACCAGACGCCACATAAAATTTGATCAAGAGGCTCTAGCACGGCACTTTCAGCGATATGCGAATTAATTTCATGACCACTTGATCAAAAAAGCCTGGCGCGGGGGCAGACCCGACAAAAGCGTTTGGTGGTAAGCTCGCGCACCATGAATATCTATAGCTCCCGCCCTGTTGTCCTCTGTCTCTCCGGCCACGACCCAAGTGGCGGCGCCGGCTTGCAGGCAGATATCGAAGCCCTGATCGCTCAAGGTTGCCACGCCGCTCCCGCCGTGACCGCCCTGACCGTGCAGGATACCGTCAATGTCACTGACTTCCGTGTGCTCGAC
>JBOICD010000155.1:0-7797 GCA_050739855.1 Pseudomonas sp. | reverse complement strand
CGCCGGGGGCCATTACGCCAACCGTGGCCGGGCCTTCGGCGGTGCCGAAGGCGATCGACTTGACGGTGCCATCAAAGTACTCGTTGACCTTAAACATGGGCGACTCCTGAAAAGGGGCTGAAAAGGTTGGCCAGTATGCCCAAGGCGCCTGGCGCCGTCATCCGCTTTCAGGTGCCGTTGACCGGCAGGCTCAACGGCAGCAACCGCGCAGTATTGCGGGCATCTTCCAGGGCGCGGTGCTGCTGGCCGCTGAACTGCAGGCCGGCCAGTTGCAAGGCACCGTTCAGGCCGAGTGGCCGTTGCAGTTGACGCGTCTTGGCGAAACGTTGCTTGAGGTTGATGTGCGGCAGGTGGGCGAGCACGCTGTGCAATTGATGCAACTGCCATTCCTGCAGCAATTGCTGACGGTCATAGTCGCCCCAGCTGACCCAGGCCTGCAGGTGCCCCCGATGATGGCCGATCCAGCGTTCGAACTGTTCCCACACTTCACCGAAGGAGGCAGCCGTGTCGACATTGGCCTGGCTGATATGCGTTAGCTCACGGCAAAAAGGAGTCAGTTGCGGGCGTCGCCGTGGTTTGACGAAACGCTGGAAATGATCGACCTCCCGGCCCTGTCGATTGACCAGCGTCGCACCGATTTCGATAACTTCCATATCCGTGACCGGCCAACCCCCGTCATCTGTGGTTGCTTCCAGGTCGATCACCAGCCAATGCCCCATAGTAGGCTCCCTTGCAAGACTCGCTAGAGCGTAGCCAAACTTCAACGCTTGGGGTATCCCCTGGCCTTTTGCCGGTAACTGGAATTTGGCACAATCGATGGTTGTACAGCGCCAGGAAAACGCCTAGCTTAGGCGGATTCCGGTTAAAACCCGCAAAGAGTGTGTTGCTTTGACTCCAACGCCTATGCCGCCGGCTGTGTCTTTCCTGTTCATGCTCGCCACCCTGTGGCTGGCGTCGCCGGCCCAGGCATTCGAGGAGATCGAGGTCAAGGTCGGTGCCGCGCATTTCCCTCCTTATACCGTGCGTCCTGAGAAGGGCGCCGAGACCGGGCTGTTGCCGCAGTTGGTCGAGGCATTGAACAACGCCCAGCAGCACTACCGTTTCGTCCTGGTACCTACCTCGATTCCGCGTCGGTTCGGCGATTTCCGTCAGGGACGCACCGACATGGCGATTTTCGAGAACCCGCAGTGGGGCTGGAAGGACATCGCCCATGTAGCAGTCGATATGGGCCTGGAAGATGCCGAGGTATTCGTCACCCATCTTCAACCAGACCGTGATGAGCGCTATTTTGCCGACCTCAACGGCAAGCGTCTGGCCCTGTACAGCGGTTATCACTACGCCTTTGCCGGTTTCAATCCGGACCCGCATTACCTAGCCGATCGCTACAACGCGACCTTGACCTACTCCCACGACAGCAACCTGCTGATGGTTCAGCGTGGTCGGGCCGATGTCGCCCTGGTGACCCGTTCCTACCTCAGCGATTTCCTCGCGCGCAATCCGAAAAGCGTCGGGCAGTTGCTGACATCCGAGCGGGTTGATCAGGTCTATCACCATTACGCCTTGCTGCGCCCCGGCGCGCCGATCAGTGGCCCGGCCTTTGCCGGTCTGTTGCAACAATTGCGCGACAAGGGCGAACTGTTACGGATCTTCCAGCCTTACCGCATCAGCGTCAGCACCCCTCAGGCAAACTGAATTTCCCCCGGGCGGTCACGTTCACAAAGGTGAGCATCTTTCCTTCGTGAGCCAAGACCATGCCCTTCGACACGGCTTCGCAAACGTTATCCTTGCTTCCTTCTATGCAGTCGATGACTACGATCGCGGCATTCACATGCTGGCCGGTGAAGAGCATCACCGTGGGCCGCTTTCCGCATAAGCGAGCGGCTTTGATGATTCTGGGGCGGGAGCGGTTCTTCGAGCGTTGCAAGCTGGCGTGATCTGCAAGCTGCAAGCTGCAAGCTGCAAGCAGGAAGTGCGCAACTTGCAGCGTGAAGCGCTCAAGTTCTCTGATTTTAGACTTTGCGGCAATGCACCATGGCGTCGCGGATCATGAAGTTGACCAGGGTCGGCGAGACGCCCAGTTCTTTGGCGATGTCTTTTTGTGCGACGCCGTGCAGGCGATACATCTCGAAGGCATAGCGTGTGCGCTGCGGCAGTTCGTTCAACGCATCGGCGATGTGTTCCAGGGTGGCGAAGTTGATGTGCGTGGCTTCGGGCGAGGCGCTCTGGACGAACACGTTCAGGCCTTCCTCTTCGCTGCCGGAGTACTTGAGCTCCATGGACTGCTTGCGATAGTGGTCGATGGCCAGGTTGCGCACGATCTGGAACAGGTAACCCAGCTGGGCCTTGAACGAGGAGGTGATCTGCGGCGCGGAGCTGAGCCGAAAGAAAGCGTCCTGCACCACATCTTCAGCGCGGGAGCGGCAGCCGGTGATGCGCGCGGCGATCTTCACCAGAATGCTGCGGTTGTCGACAAACGCCTGGAGTAACGGTGAATCGCACTTACCTGTGGATAGTTGTTCCGCCATGGAAATCACCTTGTCTCTAAGAGGGAGGGGGAGCACTCCAAGCCGGGAGGCTTCCTACAACGTGCGACAAACTATTCTTAATGATAATTATTGTCAAATGATCAAGGTAATGCGTATCAAGATAATTTGCCTGGCAGACACCCACGCTGCAAGCCGATGACATCGCCTTCTTGCCCGAGCTACGTGGAAGGCCTCAAGGCCAGTGAGCTGAGCGACGACAAGGTCGACCGGCTCAGTGACCTGATGGCCGAGCTTGAGGCGCTCTAGGGGCTAGGCGGTAGTGGGGCAGGTGCGTTGCAGGTCGTGTTTGAGCAACACGACCGAGGCGGCCAGCAGCACGGCGTCCTTGATCAGAAAGGACGTCGAGCCACCCATGGCCGGAAAACCGCCGGCACTGTTCTCCCAGCCACCGGGTGTGGTCAGGATCAGGGTCAGGGTGGTCAGGTAGGTGATCGCCGAGCCGATCGCTCCGGCCACGGCCCAGCGCGGCTGCCAGAAGCCGATCAGCAACGCGGCGCCAATCGCCCACTCGGCCACGCCCAGGGCATAGCTGGCGCCCTGGATCCCGAAGGCGGGATGCATCCAGGACAGCAACGGACTGTTGTCGATCAGTGGAATGAGTGCCTGGGCTTCATAGGCGAACCACTTGGTGTAGCCGAAACCGATGAAAATCACGATCAGGCTCAGGCGCAGCAACGTGATGTCGAGGGAGGAGCGCACAAAGGCGTCAAGGTAGGCGGGGCGGGTCATGGAGAGTTCCTTAAGAGTGAGTAGAGGTACTCTCCAGACGCTTTGCTCGTGCTGGTGTTACAACCTGCTGTCAGCGGATTAACGTTTGCCCAGAATTTTTCCGAGCATCTCCGGACGTGGCGCGCCTTGCTGCGTTTGCAGTTGCTGTTGCTCATCCAGGTAGAAGATCGCCGGGGTCGCGGCCAATCCCAGTTCTTCCATCAACGCCTGGTTGCCGTCGAGCTTGGCTTGCACGGCAGCAGGAATCTTCTCCAGCGCCTTGAGGCTGCTGGCCTTGCCGGCGCTCTCGTGTTTCTTCAGGGCCTGGACCGGATCATTGCTGGCCAACAGCGCCGCCGATTTGCCCGGGCTGTCTTCACGGATGATACCGACCATGATGTGGCGCAGCTGCACTTTGCCCGATTCGACCCAAGGCCGCGCCTGCTGCCAGAACATATTGCAGTACGGGCAGTTGGGGTCGCTGAACAGGTAGACAACGCGTGGCGCATCGGCTTTGCCGTCGGCGATCCAGGCGCTCTTTTCCATCTTCGCCCAGACCTCCTTGGCCATCGGCGCATAGACCAGCTTCTCCAGTGGTGCTTCGCTAAGATCCTTGCCTTGTTCATCGAACAGGCTGCCGACCAGTACATGTTTGCCATCGGGTGTCAGGTACAGGGCCATACCCCGGTTCTGGTACTCGGCCGCGTAACCGCGCAGGCCGTCGGGGGCATCGAAGCTGCCTTTGATCTTCACGCCCTTGGCTTCCATTTGCTGCACGGCCTTGGGCAGGGTTTCGGCCATGGCAGCCTGGCTGGCCAGCAGGCCGAAGGTCAGAGTCAGCGGCAGTTTCAGCAAAGGGTGCATGTGTCATTCCTTGAAAAGTGGGTGGCGACGGGCGCAGGAGTGCGCTCAAAGGATTCCAGGGCGTGGCTCAGGCTGGCCCGCGACAGCTCGCCCAGATGGCTGCCAACCAGGCGGCCGTCGGCGTCGTAGAACAGGGTGGTGGGCAGGGCCATGGAACCGACTTGCTGGGCCAGCTGGCCCCCGCCATCAAACAGCACATGGGACAGGTTCAGCCCGGTGGTGGCGAGAAAGGTGCTGACCGTCTGCGGGGTTTCTCCCTGGTTGACGAACAGGAAGGTGATGTCCGGGTGTTCGTGTTGCGCCTGCTGCAATACCGGCATTTCCCGACGGCACGGCGGGCACCAGGTGGCCCAGAGGTTGATGACCAGCGGCCGGCCACGGTAGGAAGTCAATTGCACGGCCTGACCGTCGGCCTTGTGCAGGCTCATTTCGGGCAGTTGCGTGCCTTGTTCATAGAGGTGACTGGCCAGGCTGCCGAGTAGCCAGAACAGCACACCGCTGAACAAGCCCCAGCCCAGCGGACGGCGCAAGCTCGAGCGGCGCCAGCCTTGCCAAAAAGCACCGATGGCCACCACCAGCAAACCTGGCCAGAGCAGAAAGCCGCCGTCGCGCAGGTCGACAATCTGCAGTGGATCATCGCGGTACATCGGCCAATAGCTGAGCACGAACCCCAGGCGCGCCCCCAGCAGGCCCAACAGGAACAGGCCGAACAGCACCGATTCAGGGTTGTCGCCGCCGCGTTTGGCCACACGCCAGCCGACCAGCGTGGCCAAGGTTAGCGCGCAGAGTAGCAACAGATGATCGACGGCCATGGTCAGCGGCCCGAGGTTTACCGTCAGCATCAGCCTTGACTCCGGGTCTGGGCCCACTGTTCGAGGAAGTTCTTCGCATCGATTTCACCGGTGATGCGCCGGCTGCGGCGCTCGTTACCCTCCGGGCCGATCCAGATCAGGCTGGGCGGGCCGGGTACCTGGTAACGCTGCAGCAATTCGCGGCTGGAGGGCGCATCGGCGGTAACATCCAGGCGCAGCAAGCGTACGCCGTTCAGCGCGGCCAGCACATCGGCGCGGGCGAACACCTGTTTTTCCATGACCTTGCACGACACGCACCAGTCGGCATAGTAGTCGAGCATCACCCACTGCCCCTGGGCCTTGGCGGTGTCCAGCTCGCGTTGCAGGTCAGCCGGCTGGCTGACGGTGATGAAGGCATCGCTGTGGGCAGTGCCGGCAACAACCGTGCCGCTACCGGCGCGGAAGGGCTGCAGCGGTTGCCAGGGGTCGTCGCCTCCGGCGGCGGCACCGATCACCAGCAGGCTGCCCCAGAAGCCCAGCAACAGCGGCAACGCGCGGATTGGCCGCAGGCCATGCAACGCAGGCCATGCCGCCCAGGCCAGGGCGATCAGCCAGGCGCCGGCCAGGCCCAGCCACAGCGAGGGTTCCAGCACGGTGCGCAGGGTATACAGGGCCATGGCCAGGAACACGAAGCCGAACAGGCCCTTGACCAGGTTCATCCACGGGCCTGGACGCGGCAGGTAGCGATTGCCCAGGGTAACCAGCAGCAACAGCGGCAAGCCCATGCCTATGCCGAGGGTGAACAGCACCAACCCGCCGTGGACGGCATTGCCGCTCTGGGCGATGTACAGCAGGGCGCCGGCCAGGGGCGCGGTCATGCACGGGCCCATCAACAGCCCCGAGAATGCACCGAGCAAGGCCGCGCCATACAGGTTGCCGCCGCGGGTACCGTGGCCGGCGCGTTCCAGGCGATCGCGCAACCAGGCCGGCAACTGCAGCTCGAAAGCACCGAACATCGGCAAGGCCAGCAACACAAACAGGCCGGCCAGGGTGCCGAGCAGCCAGGGTTGTTGCAACCAGGCCTGAAGACTTCCACCCAGCAACGCGGCAATCACCCCGAGGGCGGCGTACACCAGCGCCATGCTCAGTACGTAAACGCTGGCCAATGCCCAGCCACGGCGGGCACTCACGCCATTGCCCAGGACCAGTCCGGCGAGAATCGGCAGCATCGGCAGCGAGCAGGGCGTAAAGGCCAGCAGCAGGCCCAGGCCCAAAAAGGCCAGCAGGCTCCAGGCCAGGCCCGACTGTTGCAGGCCGCCGGCCAAGGCTTGATCGCTGGCTTGTTCTTGTTCATCGACAGCGGCGGTGCTCAAGCTGACCAGATTGGTCTGTGGTGGATAGCACAAGCCGGCATCGGCACAGCCTTGCCAGCCCATGCGCAACTGGCCTGTGGCGGAGGCGGGCAGGATCAGTTCAAGTTCGCCGCGATACACCAGGGTCTCGCCGAAGAACTCGTCCTGATGGGGCAAGGCCTCTGGCAAGGCGGGCTGCTGCTCGACGGGCAGGCCGTCGAACTTCAGGCGTTTCTGGTAAAGATAGTAACCCTCGGTGATTTTCCAGTGCAGGCGCATCTGCCCGGAATCCAGCCGCTCGCTGCTGAACACGAACGCCTTGTCCACCGGCAGAAAGTCGCTCTGGGCAAACGGGTTGGCCTGGGTCAGGCTGCTGAACAGGAGCATCAGGGCAATTAGTAACGTGCGCATCTCTAAGCCTTGGTAGTGCGATAAGTGCCCGATCCTGGCCGAGCGCGATTAACCGAGTGTTAACCCATAGGCGTCGATTGTCGCCCGAACCGCGACGATCCGGCGCTGGCGCGGCATAATCCTGACTTAATCCACCTGCGCTTCACTGCCATTTTTAGCATCGAGACCGACCATGCACGTACTGCTCTGCGAGGATGACGACCTGATTGCCAGCGGTATCGCCGCGGGGTTGACCGCCCAGGGCATGACCGTGGACAGGGTCGCGACGGCGGCTGCGGCCCAGGCCATGCTCCAGGCTGCAACCTTCGATGTCATGGTGCTGGACCTGGGCTTGCCCGATGAAGACGGCCTCAAACTGCTGCAGCGCCTGCGTCAGCAGGGTGAGCGCCTGCCGGTGCTGGTGCTCACCGCCCGCGATGCGGTCACTGACCGGGTCGACGGCCTGCAGGCCGGTGCCGACGATTACTTGCTCAAGCCTTTCGACCTGCGCGAGCTGGCTGCGCGCCTGCATACCCTGTTGCGGCGCTCGGCCGGGCGCGCGGTCAATATCATCGAGCACGGCCCGCTCAGCTACGACCCCAGCAGTCGCGAAACCTGCTTGGGAGGTACGCCGGTCGACCTGTCACGGCGCGAGCAGGCGCTGTTGCAGGCGCTGTTGCACAACCGTGGCCGAGTGCTGTCCAGCGAGCAGCTCAAGGACAGCGTCTACGGCTTTGGTGACGAGGTCGAGAGCAACGCCTTGAACGTGCACATTCATCATCTGCGCCGCAAATTGGGCAATGGCATCGTCGAAACCGTACGCGGCCTGGGTTATCGCCTGGGGCCGGCGCAGTTGCCGGAGGTCGAGCAGCCATGAGCCTGCGCGTACGCCTGACGCTGATCCTCGGCACCGCCTTCGTGCTTATCTGGGCTCTGGCGGCGGCCTGGATGCTGCGCGACCTGCGCTATCAGATGATGTTTTCCCTCGATCAGCGCCTGGTGGCTTCGGCGCGCATGGTCGCCGGCCTGATCGATCAGTTGCCGCAACCGCTGACGGCCAAGGGCGAGGGCACGCAGTTGAGTGCCGACCAGCTCAGCGTGCCGGATGGCATGGCCTGTCAGGTCAGCTCGTTACGTGGCGAGATC
>JBOICD010000154.1:0-7837 GCA_050739855.1 Pseudomonas sp. | reverse complement strand
GTGTTGTTGGTAGTGGCCTGCCCATGCGCTCTGGTAATTTCCACCCCGGTGACCATTGTCAGCGGCCTGGCGGCGGCGGCGCGCAAAGGCATTCTGGTCAAGGGCGGGGTGTACCTGGAAGGCGGGCGCAAACTCGATTTCCTGGCGCTGGACAAGACCGGCACCATCACCCACGGCAAGCCGGTACAGACGGATCATGTTGTTCTTGAGCCGCTGTTCGAAGGCCGCGCCCAGGCGCTGGCTGCCAGCCTGGCTGATCGTTCCGATCACCCGGTGTCGCGTGCTATTGCGGTATTTGCCAACGAGCAGCAACTGGCCCTGAGTGAAGTCACGGCGTTCGAAGCCCTGGCGGGTCGCGGCGTGCGCGGCGAAATCGACGGTGAGTCGTATCACCTGGGCAACCATCGTCTGGTCGAAGAGCTGGGCCTGTGTTCGCCGCAACTTGAAGCACAGCTCGATGCCCTGGAACGTCAGGGCAAGACTGTGGTGTTGCTACTCGACAAGTCCGGCCCGCTGGCCCTGTTCGCGGTGGCGGACACCGTCAAGGACAGCAGCCGCGAGGCGATTGCCGAATTGCATGAGCTGGGTATCAAGACTGTCATGCTCACCGGCGACAATCCCCACACGGCTCAAGCCATTGCCGCCCAGGTCGGTATCGATCAGGCCCACGGCAACCTGTTGCCCGCCGACAAGCTCAAGACCATCGAGGATCTGTACGCTCAAGGACATCGGGTCGGCATGGTCGGCGACGGCATCAATGACGCCCCGGCACTGGCCCGTTCGGAGATCGGCTTTGCCATGGCCGCGGCCGGTACCGACACCGCGATCGAGACCGCCGACGTGGCGCTGATGGATGATGACTTGCGCAAAATCCCGGCCTTCGTCAGGCTCTCGCGTCAGACTGCGGCGATCCTGACCCAGAACATCGTGCTGGCGCTGGGGATCAAGGCGATCTTTCTGGCGATCACCTTCGCCGGTATGGCAACCATGTGGATGGCGGTGTTCGCCGATATGGGCGTGAGCTTGCTGGTGGTCTTCAACGGCCTGCGCCTGCTGCGAAAATAGAGGATGTATGTTGAGTTCCGAGTTGAAAGCCTTCTACATGGTTGCCCGCCTGGGCAGCATTACCCTGGCGGCGAAGAAACTCGGGCTCAGCCAACCGACGGTGACCACGCAGATCCGCAACCTGGAAAGTCAGTACGCGGTGGAGCTGTTCTACCGCGGCGGTCGGCGCCTGACCCTCAGCGATGACGGTGCGCGGCTGCTGCCGATGGTCAAGACCCTGTTGCAGCAAGAGGCGGATATCGAGTTCTTCCTGCGCAACAGTGGCCAGGGCCAGGGCAGTTTGCGCATTGCTGCCACCGCGCCGTACTACATTCTTGATCTGGTGAAGATCTTCCGCGAGCGTTTGCCGCAAGTGGAGGTTTCGGTGGAAATCGGTAACTCCCAGCAGGTGCTGGAGTTGCTGGAAGACTACCGCGTGGACCTGGCTGCTTCCTCACAGCTGCTGGAAGATGCGCGTCTGGTACGGCGGGTGCTGGGCACTGATCCATTGGTGGTGGCGGTGCATCGCAATCATCCATTGGCCAGCCGTGAATCGCTGCCGCTGTCGGCACTGGCCGGGCACTGCCTGCTGGTACGTGAGCAAGGCTCGACGACACGCAAATTGACCGAGCAGATGCTTGAAGAGGCCGGGGTCAAGGTCGGTTCGATGCTGGAGATCGGCAGCCGTGAGTCGATTCGCGAAGCGGTGCTGCGCAACATCGGCATCAGCATCATTGCCCGTCATGAAGTGCCGCATAACCCCGAGTTGCGGGTGTTGAGCCTGGACAATGCGCCGGTGATGCATGAATACCTGTATTGCCTGAAGGAGCGGCGCCAGGCGCGTTTGCCTGCAGCTTTTCTGGGGTTGGCGCAGGAGGCTGTAGGAGCGGGCTTGTCCCACGATGGGGTGTGACTGTCAGGCCGCAATCGCGGGGCAAACCCGCTCCCACCGGCACCGCTCACCTCGGTGGGAGCGGGCTTGCCCCGCGATGCTTTTTAAGTAGCCACACCAAAATCTGCCTATACCACTATCACCATCTTTTGCATCCCCGCCACAGAACCTTCGCATTACCTCCCTAGCATGGCCCTCATTCGTTCGATGAGGTCGTGCCATGAACACTCCGGTCGCAAACCCAGGCGCACAGATGAAAGTGCGCGGTATCCACAAGCGCTTCGGCGCCTTTACCGCCCTGCAGGATGTCTCCCTCGACATCGCCGCCGGTGAACTGGTGTGCCTGCTGGGCCCGTCCGGCTGTGGCAAGACCACACTGCTGCGCTGTATTGCCGGCCTCGAACGTCAGGACCGTGGCACCCTGTACATCGGCGACCGCGACATCTCCGAGTTGCCGCCCCAGGCCCGTGACTACGGCATCCTGTTTCAGTCATACGCGCTGTTTCCGAACCTGACGGTCGAGGCCAACATCGCCTATGGCCTGGCCGGCAGCGGTCGTGACGAGGTACGCCAGCGTGTGGCGCAGATGCTGGAACTGGTCGGTCTGACCGGCAGCGAGAAAAAGTACCCCGGCCAGCTCTCCGGTGGCCAACAGCAACGGGTAGCCCTGGCTCGCGCCTTGGCCCCGGCACCTTCGTTGCTGCTGCTCGATGAGCCGATGTCGGCGCTCGATGCCCGGGTTCGCGAGCACCTGTGTACCGAGCTGCGCCAGCTGCAACGCCAGCTGGGCATTACCACCCTGATGGTGACCCACAACCAGGACGAAGCCATGCTTATGGCCGACCGCATCGCGGTGATGAACAACGGCCAGGTCGAGCAATACGCCACGCCCCAGGAAATCTACGACAAACCGGCTACGCCGTTCGTGGCCGAGTTCGTCGGCCAGGGCAACTGGCTGCCGTTCCAGCGTCACAGTGACAGCCATGCGCAGGTCGGCGCGCTGAACATGCGTCTGGCTGACGGTGCCGGCCAGGCCCGCAGTGGCCGTTTGTTCTGCCGCCCGGAAGCGATCAGCGTCAATCCGCCGGTACATGAAGAGAACCTGTTTCCGGCGCGGGTGCGCGAGATCACCTTCCTCGGTAACCGCTGCCGGATGAGTTTCGAGTTCAACGAGTTGCCGGGCCATGCGCTGTTGGCCGAAGTCGCGCCCGAGTCGATGCCGCGCCTGGGTTCCCAGGACATCTGGGTCGCCCTGCCACCGCGCAGCTTGCAGGTGTTTGCCTGAGATGGCCGCGCCAATGGCCATGCCGATCGCGCAGGCGAAGGCAGCACAGCGCTCCGGCGCTTCACTGGGTGACCGACTGTTCGTGGTCGGCGGTAAATGGTTGCTGCTGCTCCTGTTGACGGTTGCGGTGTTGATGCCGCTGCTGGCGATCTTCTGGCGAGGCTTCAGCAGCGATGCCGGGCAGGGCGGTGGTCTGGTCGCCGCGCGGGAATTGTTTGCCAGCGCCAACTTTCACTGGCTGCTGGGCAACAGCCTCAAAGTTTCGCTCAGCGTCGCCGCGATTGTCGTGCCGCTGGCCTACCTGTTCGCCTACGCCTTGCAGCGCACGCTGATCCCCGGCAAGCGTATCTGGCGCGGTATCTCGCTGCTGCCGTTGCTGGCGCCGTCGATGCTGCCAGCCATTGCCCTGGTCTATCTGTTCGGCAATCAGGGGCTGCTGCGTGGGCTGCTCAGCGACAATATCTATGGCTTCTGGGGCATTGTCCTCGGTGAGGCCATCTACACCTTTCCGCATGCCCTGATGATCCTGCTGTCGGCGCTTTCGCTGGCCGACGCGCGCTTGTTCGATGCCGCTTCGAGCATGGGCGCCGGCCCCTGGCGCGCCTTTCACAGCATCACCTGGCCGGCTACCCGTCAGGCGGTGTTCGCTGCGTTCTGCCTGGTGTTCACCCTGACCATCACCGATTTCGGTGTGCCGGTGGTGGTCGGTGGCGACTATCAGGTGCTGGCTCTGGAGGCCTACAAGGCAGTGGTTGGTCAGCAACAGTTCGGTCGTGGTGCCTTGATCGGCATGGTCCTGTTGGTGCCGGCGCTGCTCAGCTTCACCGTCGATGCCTGGCTGCGCCGCCGTCAGGGCGATGCCATGAGTGGCCGCGCCCAGGTGTTTATCCCGCAGCCGTCGCGTCGTCGCGATGCCTGGTTCCTGGCCGTGGTGCTGACGGTCTGCGCGGTGTTGCTGCTGGTAGTGGGCATGGCGGTGTACTCGTCGCTGGTGACCTTCTGGCCCTACAACATGACCTTGTCACTCAAGCACTATCAGTTCGATGAAACCGCCGGCGGTGGCTGGCTGGCTTATACCAACAGCCTGACCATGGCTCTGGGAACCGCATTGATCGGCAGCGCGGTGATATTTACCGACGCTTACCTGATGGAAAAAACCAAAGGCCAGCGTTCGCTCAATCTGGTGCTGCGCTTGCTCAGCTTCGTGCCGATGGCGGTACCCGGTCTGGTCCTGGGCCTGGGCTACGTGTTCTTCTTCAACCTCACCAGCAACCCGCTGCATGTGTTCTACGGCAGCATGGCGCTGTTGGTGGTGTGCACCATCGCTCACTATCTGACCACCGCAAACATGACCGCGACCACCGCCCTGCGCCAGCTCGACGGTGAGTTCGAAGCCGCTGCCCTGTCGCTCAAGGCGCCGCTGTACCGACATTTTCTGCGGGTCACCGTACCGATCTGCCTGCCAGCGCTGCTGGACATCGTCCGCTACCTGTTCGTGTCGGCGATGACCACGGTGTCGGCGGCAATCTTCCTCTACAGCCCGGACACCATCCTTGCCGCCGTCGCCGTGTTGAACATGGACGATGCCGGCAACGTCGGCGGCGCGGCGGCGATGTCGACCCTGATCCTGCTGACCAGCGCCAGCGTTTCGCTGCTGCTGGCCTGGGCCTCGCGCGGCCTGCTGCAACGTTCCCAAGCCTGGCGCCAGCGCGCGCCGGGCCAGTGATTGCCTTACCCCTCCCTCGTACCGTTCAAAGGAACCGCATCATGTTCAAGCCACTTGCTCTTGCCGCTGCCGTCCTCACTGCGTTCAGCCTGCAGGCCACTGCCGCCGACACCCAGCTGACGGTTTATACCGCGCTTGAAGCCGAACAACTCAAGAGCTACAAGCAGGCCTTCGAAAAGGCCAACCCGGATATCGAGATCAAGTGGGTACGCGATTCCACCGGCATCATCACCGCCAAGCTGCTGGCCGAAAAAGACCGCCCGCAGGCTGACGCGGTGTGGGGCCTGGCCGCTTCCAGCCTGGCGATCCTCGACCAGCAGGGCATGCTGCAAAGCTATGCACCGAAGGATCTGGACAAGATCGGCGGCAACTATCGCGATGCTGCCAACCCGCCGGCCTGGGTCGGCATGGACGTCTGGGCTGCGACCATCTGCTTCAACACCATCGAAGCCGAGAAGCAGGGCCTGACCAAGCCGGTGAGCTGGCAGGACCTGACCAAGCCTGAGTACAAGGGCAAGATCGTCATGCCGAACCCGGCGTCGTCCGGCACCGGCTTCCTCGATGTCAGCGCCTGGTTGCAGACCTTTGGCGAGAAGCAGGGCTGGGCGTACATGGACGGCCTGCACCAGAACATCGGCCAGTACGTCCACTCCGGTTCCAAGCCGTGCAAGCTGGCGGCGGCCGGTGAGTTCCCGATCGGTATCTCCTTCGAATACCCGGCCGTGCAGCTCAAGCGTCAAGGTGCGCCGCTGGACATCGTCCTGCCGAAGGAAGGCCTGGGCTGGGAAATCGAAGCCACTGCGGTACTCAAGGGCAGCAAGCATGAAGACGCCGCCAAGCGCCTGGCCGACTTCTCGGCAAGCCCGGCGGCGATGGAACTGTACAAGGAGAACTTCGCCGTACTCGCCCAGCCAGGTATCGCCAAGCCGCAGACCGAACTGCCGGCTGACTACGAACAGCGCCTGATCAAGAACGACTTTGCCTGGGCCTCGAAGAACCGCGACAGCATCCTGGCCGAATGGCGCAAGCGCTATGACGGCAAGTCGGAGAAGGTGGCGCAGCAGTAAGACCGCATCGCGGGGCAAGCCCGCTCCCACAGGGGACTACACAGTCCCGGTGGGAGCGGGCTTGCCCCGCGATCCTTAAGGAGATCCCAATGACCGATCTATTAATCGTCGGCGCCGGCATTCTAGGCCTGTCCCATGCCTACGCCGCTGCCCGGCGCGGCCTCAAGGTGCGCGTATTCGAGCGCACCGCTACCCCACTGGGCGCCTCGGTACGCAACTTCGGCCAGGCCCTGGTCACAGGTCAGCCTCCTGGTGACATGCTCGATCTGGCCAAGGCCAGCCGCGGGATCTGGGCGCACTGGTCGCGTCAGGCCGGTTTCGAATTGAAGAGCAATGGCTCGCTGTTGTTCGCGCGCACCGCCCTTGAGCAGGAACTGCTTGAAGCCTTTTGCGCCGAACGGGCTGTAGAACAGGGCTACCAGGTCGAGCTGTTGTCGGGTGCGGCCCTCAACGATCTGTATGGCGGCCAGTTTCGTCATCACCGCGCAGCCTTGCGCGGGTTGGACGACCAGCAGCTGTACTCCCGTGAAGCTATCCCCACACTGATCCGCTTCCTGCAGCAGGAACTGGATGTGCAGTTTCATTTCTCCACCCTGGTTCGCGATATCGAACCAGGAAAGGTCTCGACCACTGCGGGTGATTTCAGCGCCACGCAGATCGTGGTCTGCTCCGGGCATGACTATCAGACCCTGCTCGCCGAATCCATCGCCAAGCTGCAACCACAGGTCTGCCGCTTGCAGATGTTGCGTGCCCGGCCACGTTTCCAACTGGACTTGCAGCATGCGCTGCTGACCGGTTTGAGCTGTGTGCATTACGGCGCTTTCGCTGACCTGCCTCAGGCTCAGGCACTCAAAGCACAGTTGCAGGCGGATAGTCCGCACCTGATGGAGCACGGTATTCACTTGCTGATCAGCCCCACGCCCCATGGCGAGCTGATCATCGGCGACTCGCATGCCTATGGCAGTGATGCCGCTCCGTTCAATGCCGAGCAGGTCGACAACTGGATGATCGAACTGGCCGAGCACACCCTCGGTGGTCGTATCGAGGTGGTCGAACGCTGGCAGGGCGTCTATGGTTCTGGCGGTCGCGGACCGTTTTCGCTGTTGCAGGTGGCGCCGGGTGTCAGCGCCGCGCTGATGCACAGCGGCGTTGGCATGAGCGTCGGTCCGGCCCTGGCCGAGCGGCATATCGCTCGATTGTTCAACGAAAGCGCTTGAGGGGATAACAATGAGAACGGCCGACCAGGTTGTCAGCGAAATATTTGCCCTGTACCAGCAACATGGTGATGAAGACTACATCGGCGAGCCGGTGTCGCAGCTGGAGCACATGTCCCAGGCGGCGCAGCTGGCGCTGGATGAAGGTTTTGATGACGAAGTGGTGCTGGCGGCGTTCTTTCATGACATCGGCCACATCTGTGGTGGTGCCGAGGGTGACATGGGTGGCTATGGCGTGGTCAGTCATGAACAGGTCGGCGCCAACTACCTGCGGCGCTGCGGTTTCAGCGAGCGCTTGGCTAAGCTGGTGCAGTACCATGTCCCGGCCAAGCGTTACCTGACCTTGCGTAAACCGGGCTATTACCAGCGATTGAGTGAAGCCAGCCGGCGCACCCTGGAGTATCAAGGTGGGGTGATGAGCGAGGCTGAGGCGGATGCTTTCGAGCACGATCCGTTGTGCAAGGTGAGCCTGCGCATGCGTGAGTGGGATGAGCTGGCCAAGGAAATGGATGTGCCGGTGATTGATCTGAATGTGCTCAAGGCTAAGGCTTTGGCGCTTTTGCATTGAGTGTTTTTCGCGGGGCAAGCCCGCTCCCACCGGGTTGAATC
>JBOICD010000153.1:0-7857 GCA_050739855.1 Pseudomonas sp. | reverse complement strand
GGGCAAGCCCGCTCCCACAGGGTGTGTGTGATACCAGTGGGAGCGGGCTTGCCCCGCGATGATCAAGGCCGCGCACTGATCTGCTGTTGCAGGTTCTGCACCTGGCTTTGCAAGGTATTGAGACTGCGCGTCATCTGCCGGCGAAAGGCATCGAATTCGGCAACCGAAGCACCACTCGCCGCAGGCGCCGCCGGACGATTCTCCTGCTCGCTCTTGAGCACCAGCAGATCCTGTTCCAGGCGCTCGATAGCCGCACTGGGATTGCCCTGTTTCTTCAACGCGGCAACCTCGCCAGTGAGGCTGTTGATCTGGGTGTCGAGCTTGCCGCCGTCCACCTGAGCCGCTTTCAAGGCCGCCAACTCGCTGTTCACCGCTTTCAGTTGGGTCTGCAATTCAGCCTGCAGCTTGGCAGTCGCCGCTTGCTGTTCAGTGGCCTGCGCCAACACTTGCTCCAGACGCTTGCCCAGGTCACCCGCCTGCCCGGCAACGCCCTGTTGCTGCTTGCTCTGCTCGACAAGGCTGGTTTGCAGCTGCTTGATCTGCAGTTTCAAGGCTTCGCTGCCGCTGTTGACGCTGGACTCGCTGGCATCGACCTTGCCACTGATGGCCTGCAGGCGTCCCGCGGCTTCTTCGCTGATCCGGGCAAAGCTCTCCTGGGTCGCTACCAGTTGCTGCTCCATCAATGACACCTGCTGGAAGCTCCACCAGCCAAGCCCGGCCAGCGCGATGAAGGACGCGCCCAACAGTGCCCACAACGGCCCGGTGCTGGCCGCCCGCGGGGCCTTGCGTGCGCCACCGGCAATCGGACCTGCGCCTGGCGGCAAGGGGTCAAAATCATCGTCATCCCGGGTACCGGCACGCAGGGTCGGGACATTGTCGAAATCGTCTTGAGCATCGTTACGCATGAGAGCCTTCAACCGCTGCAATAGCAAATGGGCACTAGTATAAACCGCTTACACCGCGCACTGATCGACCGCAAACCCGCTTGCCGGTTCACTGTTGCAGGTCTTGAGCCTTCCACCAGCCACAGAACTCGTCGAGTGCCGTCCACAAGCTGACCGTGGGCCGGTAGTCCAATAACTGCCGGGCACGGTTGATGTCCAGGGTGAAATCCTTGCTCATCACCTGCATGCCCAAGCGCGACAAGGTCGGCTGCGGGCGCCCTGGCCAAAGCATGCAAGCCCCCTCGTTGAGCGCCGCCAGGCTGTAGGCCAGGCCAAAAGAGCGGTAGCGGGTGACTTGCGGCAACTGCATCTGGCGCATTACATAGTTGACCACATCCCACAATGGCAGTGGATGACCGTTACTGATGTTGTAGGCCTGGCCCAGAGCCTGCTCATCGGCGAACAACGCGCTCAGCAGCGCCTCGTTGAGATTCTGCACGCTGGTGAAGTCGACCTTGTTCAGACCGTTGCCGATGATGGCCAGGCGGCGTTTGCGCTGCATCTGCAACAAACGCGGGAAAATGCTGACGTCCCCCGCCCCGGTGACGAAGCGTGGACGCAAGGCCAGGACCTCCAGGCCGAACTCCTGGGCGCCGAAGACCTTCTGCTCTGCCAGGTACTTGGTGGCCCCATAGTGATCATGAAAGCGCCGCGGCACCTGCTCTTCATTGATGTTCAGTTGCGAACGACCATTGAAGTAGATCGACGGTGACGACAGGTGCACCAGGCGCCGCACATGCTCTTTAAGGCACGCCTCGACCACATTTTCAGTGACCACCACATTGCCTTGGTAGAAGTCCTGGTAGCGCCCCCAGTTACCTACAGCCCCTGCGCAGTGCACCACGGCATCGACGCCCTGGCACAGGCGTCTGGCCAGTTCCGCGTCGCCGAGGTCGCCGGGGATGAACTGTGCCCCGCGCCGCACCAGGTGCTCGACCCCTTCGGCGCGCCGGCCGTTGACCCGAACCTCAAGGCCCTGCTCCAGGGCAAAGCGCGCAAAGCGCCCGCCAATGAAGCCGCTTGCGCCGGTGACCAGAATTCGCATGTACCACTCCGCCTTACCAATTTTCAGATGCTGCTGACGCTGCCAGACCTTACAAGGGCACCAGCCATTGCCGGGCGGTCTGACGCAGGTGTTCGGTCAATTGCCCGAGCAGTTGTCCGCCATTGCGCCAATGATGCCAGTACAAAGGCACGTCGATGGGTTTATCCGCTGAAATTTCTACCAGACGCCCGCTGGCCAGTTGCTCGCGCACCTGCAGCTCCGGCACCAGTCCCCAGCCCAGACCGGCTTCAGTCATACGCAGAAAGCCTTCGGAAGAAGGGCACAGGTGATGCAGGAAACCATCTTCGATACCCAGCGATGCCAGGTAGCGATGCTGGAGAAAATCATCCGGCCCGAACACCAGTGCCGGCGTGCGCGGCAAACGTCTGGCATCAAAGCCCTCGGCAAAGTAACGGGCCATGAACGCCGGGCTGGCCAGGGCACGGTAACGCATGGCCCCCAACAGTATGCTGCGCGCACCGGCGACAGGACGTTCGCTACCACACAGACATGCAGCCACCTCACCCGCCCGCATGCGCTTGAGACCAACCTCCTGATCCTCGACCACCAGGTCCAGCAAAACCTGTTGGTCGGCGCAAAACGTACCGACCGCCCCTGCCCACCAGGTGGCCAGGCTGTCGGCGTTGAGGGCGATGCGCAAACGTTCGGGCATGCCCTCCTCGTCCAGCGCCGGCACCTGACTTTGCAGATCGCGCTCCAGCAGCCGCACCTGCTGTACATGGTTGAGCAAGCGCCGACCGACATCCGTCGGGCTCGGTGGATTGGCGCGTATCAGTACCGGTTGACCGACCCGCGCCTCGAGCAGTTTGATGCGTTGCGAAATCGCCGATTGCGACAACCCCAACACCTGCGCCGCACGTTCGAAACCGGCCTGTTCGATGACTGCGGCGAGGGCGGAAAGCAGTTTGTAGTCGAACATTATTTTTCCTAATGCCAGATCAGGTTTATTTGTTTTTCTTATACAGATCCACCCCGCAGAATAGCCAGCATCTTCTTTGGTTTTCTGCGCCAGCGTCCTGCCGGTGTCTGTGGAGCGTCCCCTATGTGGCAAAGCTACCTGAACGGCCTGCTGGTCGCCTTCGGCCTGATCATGGCGATCGGCACCCAGAACGCATTCGTGCTGGCGCAAAGCCTGCGCCGTGAACATCATTTGCCGGTAGCCGCACTCTGTGTGTTCTGCGATGCCATCCTGGTGGCGGCCGGGGTATTCGGCCTGGCCACGGTGCTGGCACAGAACCCGACCTTGCTGGCGGTGGCGCGCTGGGGTGGCGCA
Organism: Pseudomonas sp.; assembly: GCA_050739855.1. Taxonomy (GTDB): domain Bacteria; phylum Pseudomonadota; class Gammaproteobacteria; order Pseudomonadales; family Pseudomonadaceae; genus Aquipseudomonas. Next base: position 4,574 of record JBOICD010000153.1, on the reverse strand, counting down.
GTGTTCCTGATCTGGTACGGCAGCAAGGCCTTGCTGCGCGCCTGTTCGCAACAGAGCCTGCAACAGGATGAAGGCCAGGGCCTGCGCTCGCGCCGGGCGGTGCTGCTCAGCGCCCTGGCGGTGACCCTGCTCAACCCCCATGTGTATCTGGACACGGTGTTGCTGATCGGCTCGCTGGGTGCCCAGCAGACCGTGCCCGGTGCTTACGTGGCCGGTGCGGCCAGCGCCTCGCTGCTATGGTTCTTCACCCTCGCCCTGGGCGCCGCCTGGCTTGCGCCCTGGCTGGCACGCCCCGGCACCTGGCGCCTGCTGGACCTGATGGTGGCGGTGATGATGTTCGCCGTGGCGGTGCAGTTGATCTTTAGCTAAACGCCACTCGTCTGTCGGCAGCGAGGCCTCTGGAACCTCTTTCCCGTACACTTGTTGCGTGGTTAAGCACAGGGCCGGGTGCTATGATCCAGCCCTTGCGTCGCAAAGAGTACAAACTCCCCGACGCACACCGGCCGCCCGTGATCGGCCTTGCGCTCACCGCAACAGACCTGATTAGGAGAATCACCATGGCTTTTGAATTGCCGCCGCTGCCTTACCCACACGACGCCCTGCAGCCGCACATTTCCAAGGAAACCTTGGAGTACCACCACGACAAGCACCACAACACCTATGTCGTGAACCTGAACAACCTGGTGCCAGGCACCGAGTTTGAAGGCAAAACCCTGGAAGAGATCGTCAAATCCTCCTCGGGCGGTATCTTCAACAACGCCGCTCAGGTCTGGAACCACACCTTCTACTGGAACTGCATGGCGCCAAACGCCGGCGGCCAACCTACCGGCGCTCTGGCTGATGCCATCAACGCTGCGTTCGGTTCCTTCGACAAGTTCAAGGAAGAGTTCACCAAGACCTCCGTCGGCACCTTCGGTTCCGGCTGGGGCTGGCTGGTGAAAAAGGCTGACGGTTCCCTGGCCCTGGCCAGCACCATCGGCGCCGGCTGCCCGCTGACCAGCGGCGACACCCCGCTGCTGACCTGCGACGTCTGGGAACACGCTTACTACATCGACTACCGCAACCTGCGTCCAAAATACGTCGAGGCGTTCTGGAACCTGGTCAACTGGAAGTTCGTTGCCGAGCAGTTCGAAGGCAAGACCTTCACCGCTTAAGCGATTGTGGGAGCGAGCTTGCCTCGCGATGCGATTTGTCTGACAAAACGCAATCGCGGGGCAAGCCCGCTCCCACCGGTAGCGAAATAAAACCCGGCTTGTCCGGGTTTTTTTTCGCCTGCCTCACGCGGTCCGGCTCTTGCCCGAAACTGATACCGCGCTAACATCAAACTTTGGGAAGTTTGCTTCCAGGATTAAAGTCGCAAGGCCGGGCAACCGATACAGTGATAGCAGCAATACCATCACCTCACCGGTGGGGTATGTTCTGCCAACGGCCGATAGTGGATTGCCAAGAATGATGGCAAAATGATGGCATGCGCATGGATTAAGGAAACCCCATTGAAGCTGGAACTCAAGAACAGCTTATCGGTCAAGTTGCTCAGGGTCGTACTGCTCTCGGCACTGGTTGTTGGTGTCGTTCTCAGTTGTGCGCAGATCGTCTTTGATGCCTACAAGACGCGTCAGGCAGTGGCCAGTGACGCCCAGCGAATCCTCGACATGTTCCGCGACCCTTCCACCCAGGCGGTCTATAGCCTGGACAAGGAAATGGGCATGCAGGTCATGGAGGGGTTGTTCCAGGACGAATCGGTGCGCATGGCCTCCATCGGCCATCCCAACGAAACCATGCTCGCGGAAAAATCCCGGCCATTGCAGGAGTCGAGCACGCGCTGGTTGACCGACCTGATCCTCGGTCAGGAGCGCACCTTCACCACACAATTGGTCGGCCGTGGCCCCTACAGCGAATATTACGGCGACCTGAGCATCACCCTCGACACGGCGTCCTATGGCGCAGGTTTCCTGGTCAATTCGGTGATCATCTTTATTTCCGGAGTACTGCGCGCCCTGGCCATGGGCCTGGTGTTGTACCTGGTCTATCACTGGATGTTGACCAAGCCGCTGTCGAAGATCATTGAACACCTTACCCAGATCAATCCCGACCGCCCCAGCCAGCACCAGTTGCCGTTGATCAAGGGCCACGAGCGCAACGAACTGGGCCTGTGGGTCAATACCGCCAACCAGCTGCTGGCATCGATCGAGCGCAATACACACTTGCGTCACGAAGCCGAAAACAGCCTGCAGCGCATGGCCCAGTACGACTTCCTGACCGGCCTGCCCAATCGCCAGCAACTGCAACAGCAACTGGACAAGATTCTGGTCGATGCCGGTCGCCTGCAGCGCCGGGTCGCGGTGCTGTGTGTAGGGCTTGACGACTTCAAGGGTATCAACGAGCAATTCAGTTACCAGGCCGGCGACCAATTGCTGCTGGCCCTGGCCGATCGCCTGCGCGCCCACAGTGGACCGCTCGGCGCCCTGGCGCGCCTGGGCGGCGATCAGTTCGCCCTGGTCCAGGCCGATATCGAGCAACCCTACGAAGCGGCGGAACTGGCCCAGAGCATTCTCGACGACCTGGAAGCACCCTTCGCCCTCGACCACCAGGAAATCCGCCTGCGTGCCACCATCGGCATCACCTTGTTCCCGGAAGACGGCGACAGCACCGAGAAGCTGCTGCAAAAAGCCGAGCAGACCATGACCCTGGCCAAGACCCGCTCGCGCAATCGCTACCAGTTTTACATCGCCAGCGTCGACAGCGAAATGCGCCGCCGCCGCGAGCTGGAAAAGGACCTGCGCGAGGCCCTGCCGCGCAATCAGCTGTACCTGGTCTACCAGCCACAGATCAGCTACCGCGACCACCGTGTGGTCGGTGTCGAAGCGTTGCTGCGCTGGCAGCATCCGGAACTGGGTATGGTCCCGCCGGACCAGTTCATCCCCCTGGCCGAGCAGAATGGCAACATCATTGCCATCGGCGAATGGGTGCTCGACCAGGCCTGCCGGCAATTGCGCGAATGGCACGACCAGGGCTTCAGCGAATTGCGCGAATGGCACGACCAGGGCTTCAGCGAATTGCGCATGGCGGTCAACCTGTCGACCGTGCAGCTGCACCACAACGAACTGCCGCGGGTGGTCAACAACCTGCTGCAGATCTACCGTCTGCCGCCGCGCAGCCTGGAGCTGGAGGTGACCGAAACCGGCCTGATGGAAGACATCAGCACCGCCGCCCAGCACCTGCTGAGCCTGCGCCGGTCCGGCGCAATGATCGCCATTGACGACTTCGGCACCGGCTATTCCTCGCTCAGTTACCTGAAATCACTGCCACTGGACAAGATCAAGATCGACAAGAGCTTTGTCCAGGACCTGCTCGATGACGACGACGATGCGACCATCGTTCGCGCCATCATCCAGCTGGGCAAGAGCCTGGGCATGCAGGTTATCGCCGAGGGCGTGGAGACTGCGGAGCAGGAGGCCTACATCATCGCCCAGGGCTGTCATGAAGGTCAGGGTTACCACTACAGCAAACCGCTACCAGCGCGCGAGCTGACCGTGTTCCTCAAGCAAGCGCAGCGCAACCAGGTTTCGATTCTCTAAACCCCTGAAGACATTGAACGAAGCGGCGGAAACACGCATTTGAATATTTACGTGACTGCCTCTTTACACAAAATGCAAATCTTTCGCATTATGTTGCAGCTTTGCGTACCCCGGTACGCCTGTCCAACCTCTCGACGCAGGAATTCACCATGATTCGTATGCCTCTGGCCACCGCCAGTCTGTTGGCCATTGCCATCTCTCTCGCCGGTTGCGGCGACGACAAGGACAAGGCCGCCGCACCGCAAGCCCAGGCTCCGGCTACCAGCGCAGCAGCCCCGGCTGCGGCAGGTGCCGTCGACGAAGCCGCCGCCAAGGCGGTGGTCAAGCATTACGCCGACATGGTCCACGCCGTCTACAGCGACTCGCTGAGCACCGCCAAGACCCTGCAGAGCGCTATCGACGCGTTCCTCGCCAAACCCAATGACGAAACCCTGAAGGCCGCCAAGGCTGCCTGGGTTGCCTCTCGCGTGCCTTACCTGCAGAGCGAAGTGTTCCGCTTCGGCAACACCATCGTCGACGACTGGGAAGGTCAGGTGAACGCCTGGCCGCTGGACGAAGGCCTGATCGACTATGTCGACGCCAGCTACGAGCACGCCCTGGGCAACCCGGGCGCATCGGCCAATATCATCGCCAACAGCGAAATCCAGGTCGGCGAAGACAAGATCGACGTCAAGCAAATCACCCCGGAAAAACTCGCCAGCCTGAATGAGCTGGGCGGTTCCGAGGCCAACGTCGCCACCGGCTACCACGCCATCGAATTCCTGCTCTGGGGCCAGGACCTCAACGGCACCGGCCCAGGCGCTGGCGCCCGTCCAGCCTCCGACTACCTGGAAGGCAAAGGCGCCACTGGCGGTCACAACGAACGTCGCCGCGCCTACCTCAAGGCAGTGACCCAACTGCTGGTCAAAGACCTCGAAGACATGGTCGGCAACTGGGCGCCAAACGTCGCCAGCAACTATCGCGCCACGCTTGAAGCCGAGCCGATGACCGACGGCC
>JBOICD010000152.1:0-7861 GCA_050739855.1 Pseudomonas sp. | reverse complement strand
GGCCAGCACACCCTTGTCGAACGGCGGGTTGCGGTCGACTTCGCAGAACTGCGGCTTGTCGGCCGGCACGTGCGGGCTGCCCAGCAGTGGGCTGAGGTCGAGGTGGCGCTGCTTCTCGGTTTCGCCGGGGAGCATTTCCAGCAGGTCGGTACGCCCGATCAGCTCGCCGAGGCTGCGTACGCCCAGCTTGGCCAGCCATTCACGGGTCTCTTCAGCCACGTAGGTGAAGAAGTTCACCACCATGTCGACGGTGCCGATGTAGTGGTCCTTGCGCAGCTTGTCGTTCTGCGTAGCAACGCCGGTGGCGCAGTTGTTCAGGTGGCAGATGCGCAGGTATTTGCAGCCCAGGGCAATCATTGGCGCAGTACCGAAGCCAAAGCTTTCGGCGCCGAGAATGGCTGCCTTGATCACGTCGAGGCCGGTTTTCAGGCCGCCGTCGGTCTGTACCCGGACCTTGCCGCGCAAGTCGTTGCCGCGCAAGGTCTGGTGGGTTTCAGCCAGGCCCAGTTCCCACGGGGCACCGGCGTACTTGATCGAAGTCAGCGGCGAGGCACCGGTACCACCGTCGTAACCGGAGATGGTAATCAGGTCGGCGTAGGCCTTGGCCACACCGGCGGCGATGGTGCCGACGCCCGCTTCCGCCACCAGCTTGACCGAAACCAGCGCCTGCGGGTTGACCTGCTTGAGGTCGAAAATCAGCTGCGACAGGTCTTCGATCGAGTAGATGTCATGGTGCGGCGGTGGCGAGATCAGGGTCACGCCAGGCACGGCATAACGCAGCTTGGCGATCAGGCCGTTGACCTTGCCGCCAGGCAGTTGCCCGCCTTCACCGGGCTTGGCGCCCTGGGCCACCTTGATCTGCAGCACTTCGGCATTGACCAGGTACTCGGGGGTTACACCGAAACGACCGGTGGCCACCTGCTTGATCTTGGAGCTCTTGATGGTGCCGTAGCGCGCCGGGTCTTCGCCGCCCTCACCGGAGTTGGAACGCGCACCCAGGCGGTTCATCGCTTCGGCCAGGGCCTCATGCGCCTCCGGCGACAGCGCACCGAGGGAGATACCGGCAGAGTCGAAGCGCTTGAGGATGGCATCCAGTGGCTCGACCTCTTCCAGCGCCAGCGGCTGATCGGCGACCTTGACCTTGAGCAGGTCACGGATCATCGATACCGGACGCGTGTCGACCAGCGCGGTGTATTCCTTGAATTTGGCGTAGTCGCCCTGCTGTACAGCGGCCTGCAGGGTGTTGACCACATCCGGGTTGTAAGCGTGGTACTCGCCACCGTGGACGAACTTCAGCAAGCCGCCCTGCTGGATCGGCTTGCGCGCGCTCCAGGCTTCAGCGGCGAGCAGCTTCTGCTCGTTCTCGATGTCGACGAAACGTGCGCCTTTCAGGCGGCTGGCAACACCACGGAAGCTCAGCTCGACGACTTCCTCGGACAGGCCGACAGCCTCGAACAGCTGCGCACCACGGTAGGAACCGATGGTCGAGATACCCATCTTCGAGAGGATCTTCAGCAGGCCCTTGGAGATGCCCTTGCGGTAGTACTTGAAGACTTCATCCAGGTCACCGAGCACTTCACCGGTGCGGATCAGGTCAGCCAGCACTTCGTAGGCCAGGTACGGATACACCGCCGAAGCGCCGAAGCCGATCAGCACCGCGAAGTGATGCGGATCGCGAGCGGTGGCGGTCTCGACCAGGATGTTGCTGTCGCAACGCAGGCCCAGTTCGGTCAGGCGGTGATGCACGGCACCCACGGCCAGCGAGGCATGCACCGGCAGTTTGCCCGGGGCGATATGGCGGTCGCTCAGCACCAGCTGGGTCTTGCCGCTGCGCACGGCTTCTTCCGCCTGGTCGGCGATGTTGCGCACCGCAGCTTCCAGGCCTACGCCTTCTGCATAGTTGAGATCGATCAACTGACGCTCGAAGCCTGGACGGTCGAGGTTCATCAGCGAACGCCACTTGGCTGGCGAAATCACCGGCGAGCTGAGGATCACCCGCGAGGCGTGCTCGGGGGATTCCTGGAAGATGTTGCGCTCGGCACCCAGGCAGATCTCCAGCGACATGACGATCGCTTCACGCAGCGGGTCGATCGGCGGGTTGGTGACCTGGGCGAACTGCTGACGGAAGTAGTCATAGGTCGAGCGCACGCGCTGCGAGAGGATCGCCATCGGCGTATCGTCGCCCATCGAGCCGACCGCTTCCTGGCCTTGCTCGCCGAGCGGACGCAGGACCTGGTCACGCTCTTCGAAGGTGACCTGGAACATCTTCATGTACTGCTTGAGCTGGTCAGCGTCGTAGCTGGCCACGCCCTGATCGTCGCTGAGGTCGGCCTGGATGCGCAGAGCATTCTGGCGCAGCCAGCGCTTGTACGGGTGGCGCGACTTCAGACGGTTGTCGATGGCGTCGGTGTCGAGGATCTGGCCGGTCTCGGTGTCCACGGCGAAGATCTGGCCCGGACCCACACGGCCCTTGGCGATGACATCTTCAGGCTTGTAGTCCCACACGCCGATTTCCGACGCCAGGGTGATGTAGCCGTTCTTGGTGGTGACCCAGCGCGCCGGGCGCAGGCCGTTGCGGTCGAGCAGGCAGACCGCGTGGCGACCTTCGGTCAGTACCACGCCGGCCGGGCCATCCCACGCTTCCATGTGCATGGAGTTGTATTCGTAGAAGGCACGCAGGTCGGCGTCCATGGTCTCGACGTTCTGCCACGCCGGCGGAATGATCATCCGCACGCCACGGAACAGGTCGATGCCGCCGGTGACCATCAGCTCGAGCATGTTGTCCATGCTCGATGAGTCGGAACCGACGCGGTTGACCAGCGGGCCGAGCTCTTCCAGGTCCGGGATCAGGTCGTTGGCGAACTTGGTGCGACGGGCCTGGGCCCAGTTGCGGTTACCGGTAATGGTGTTGATCTCGCCGTTGTGGGCGAGGAAGCGGAACGGCTGCGCCAGCGGCCATTTCGGCAGGGTGTTGGTGGAGAAGCGCTGGTGGAACACGCAAATGGCGGTCTGCAGGCGCTCGTCATCCAGGTCCGGATAGAAGGCGGCGAGGTCCGCCGGCATCATCAGGCCTTTATAGATAATGGTCTTGTGCGAAAAGCTGCAGATGTAGTGGTCGCTGTCGGCGGCGTTGGCCACGGACGAACGACGACGGGCGCTGAACAGCTTGATGGCGAATTCCTGATCGCTCAGGCCATCACCGCCGACGAACACCTGCTCGATCTGCGGCAGGCGCTCCAGGGCCAGGCGGCCGAGGACGCTGGTGTCGATCGGCACCTTGCGCCAGCCCACCAGTTGCAAGCCAGCGGCGAGGATCTCGCGGTTCATGTTGGCGCGGGCGGCTTCTGCCTTGGTGGTGTCCTGATTGAAGAACACCATGCCCACCGCGTACTGCTTGGGCAGCTCGGCGCCGAACTGTTCCAGGGCCACTGCGCGCAGGAACTGATCGGGCTTTTGCATCAACAGACCGCAACCGTCGCCGGTCTTGCCGTCAGCGTTGATACCACCGCGGTGGGTCATGCAGGTCAATGCCTGCATGGCTGTTTGCAGAAGGTGGTGGCTGGGTTCGCCCGTCATATGGGCGATCAGGCCGAAACCACAGTTATCCTTGAATTCTTCGGGATGGTACAGACCTGTTTTCATAGACACTTTCTCACCAGGTTCGCCTCTCACCAAGGCAAATCTCTTTTTAGTACAACCACTTACCATCCACGCCGAACGAACGCCAGCTTTGCGGGGGCAATAGGGGAGCCATTGTTGCACAGCGACAGGGAAGCCCACAAATTTACGACGAATAGCCGTAAGTCCATGTCGCATTTTTGAATGTTTTTAAGCGTGCGCCGTGGTAACGGCATGGCTTGAGTCTGAAGCGTTTCAGCCTGGACTGCAAGATGGGCTTGTGGCCGGCAGTCTGGGACAGAAAAGCCTGCCGCGTTTTACGCAGCAGGCTTGACCGTAATTCAGGAGTCGCTCAGCAGGTGGCGGGGGTAGTGCCACCAGGCTATATCAGCGGGTCGCGGCCAGTTCTTGTTGGACGCTGGCGACGGTACGTGGCCAAGGTTTACCAGCCTGGACCTTGGCTGGCAAGGCCTTGATTGCAGCCAGGGCGGCATCACGGCTGGCGAAGTTGCCGTAAGTGATCACGTACAGCGGTTTGCCCTGCAGGTTTTTCTTGAAGTAGCGATAGTCGCCACCCTGGGCTTTCACATAAGCCTGGGCAGACGCCTCGGAGCTGGTGCCGAGGATTTGCACGACATAGTTGCCCGGCTTCTGCCCGGCGTACCAGCTACCACCTGCGGCCGGCTTGGCAGCAGGTTTTTCGGCAGGTTTCGGCGCAGGCTTGGCCGTCGCAACCTGGGTAGGCGCAGGCTTGGCCACAGGTGCAACCGGCTTGCTGGCGACCGGTGCAACCGGTTGCGGCGCCGGGGCGACAGTCTGGGCCTGGGCCACCGGCTGCGCCGGAGCAGGTGCAGGGCCGGCAGCAACGCCAGCTGGCGGGGCAATGGTGGTGACGGTCGGCGGCTGCAGCGCGGTATCACCGGCCGGACCACCTTCTTCGCCATCACTCATACCGGTGGACTCGGCCAGCGGGCCGCGCATCACCGGCTGCGACTGACCTACCAGCGGCAGTGGCATGGGTTGCGAGTTACCGGCGAACTCGATCGCCGGACCGCCATTGTTCGACTGTGCATTACCTGGCTGGCCCTGGCCCAGTGGCAATTGCGCTTGCTCTGCAGGCGCGGTGGGCGCCTGATCGCCTTTCTTCGGCATCAGCACCGCCGCGGCAACGGCGACCACAACGACAGCAGACAGCGCCAGCACGTGTTTCTTAGGCATATTGAACCCCATTGATGGTCGCTTGGCCGTGGTCCGGCTGGCGATCATGGCTTCGATCAAGGTATCGCGGGCGACCTGGTTGATTGCCCCAGGCCAGCCATCCGAGTTTTGGTGAATATCGACAATCTGTTCACTGGTGAACACCTCGATCCCTCGCCCGGCACCTTCCAGGCGCTGCTCGAGGTATTCCCGGGTTTCTTCTTCGCTGTAGGGCGCAAGCTCGATGACATGGAAACGCTCCAGATCAGCACTGAGCTCTTCCAGCCCGGCGATCAGTGACGGCTCGCCGAACAGAAATACATGCGGACGCCCTTCCGGAGTGCCCGCCGCCAGCTCCAGCAAGGCTTGGAGTGCCGACTCGTCGAGTTGTTCCGCATCGTCCACCAACAAGTAGACTTCCTGGCCGGTCAACGCCAGTTGCACCACCTGGGCAAGCAGCTCGGGGACCTCAGGCTGGGCAACACCCAGCGCCTGGGCGACCTGGCCGAGAACGCTGGCGGCATCGCTGGCGCCACGCGCGGAAACCACCACGCTTTGCACCGACTGTTTGTTGGTGCTGGCAACCAGCGCCTGGCGCAGCAGGGTCTTGCCGCTGCCCTGAGGGCCGGTTACCACCAGCAGCAGCTGGCTGTAGCGGGCCAGGTGGTGCAGTTGGCCAAGCACCGGCTTGCGCTGGGCCGGGAAGAATTTGAAACCCGGCACCCGTGCAGCGAAGGGGTCGTGGTTCAACTGGTAATGGCCGAGAAAGGCCTCGTCGGCATGCAAACTAGTCATCGGACGCTCATCAACCTCAAAGCTGGGCCACGATCGCGCGGTAATCCGCGGCCAGCGTGGCCTGAAGAATCTCTTTCGGATAGTCGTCGGTGACCACCGCTTCGCCCATGCGGCTCAGCAGGACCAGACGCAGACGACCGTCGAGTACCTTTTTATCTACTGCCATGTGCTCCATGAACTGCGCCGGGGTCATTTCCTCTGGCGGCACCAGCGGCAAGCCTGCCTGCTGGAACAGACGGATGCCACGATCACGTTCCTGCTGGCTGATCCAGCCCAGGCGCATGGACATTTCCAGGGCCATCACGGTACCCGCTGCCACGGCCTCGCCATGCAGCCAGACACCATAACCCATGTGGGTTTCGATGGCGTGGCCGAAGGTATGGCCGAGGTTGAGGGTGGCGCGTACGCCAGACTCGCGCTCATCGGCACCGACAACGGCGGCCTTGGCCGCACAGGAGCGCGCAATCGCCTCGGTCAGGGCAACCTGATCCAGGCCGCGCAAGGCTTCCATGTTAGCTTCGAGCCAGCCCAGGAACGGTTCGTCACAAATCAGGCCGTACTTGATCACTTCGGCAAGACCGGCCGACAGTTCGCGCGGCGGCAGGGTGTTGAGGCTGCGGGTATCGATCAGCACCGCATTGGGCTGATAGAAGGCGCCGACCATGTTCTTGCCCAGCGGGTGGTTGATACCGGTCTTGCCACCCACCGAAGAATCGACCTGGGACAGCAAAGTCGTCGGCACCTGGATGAAATCCACGCCACGCTGATAGCAAGCAGCGGCAAACCCGGCCATGTCGCCGATCACCCCGCCGCCCAAGGCGACCACCGTGGTGCGACGGTCGTGGCGGGCAGTGAGCAAGGCATCGAAAATCAGCTGCAGGGTTTCCCAGTTCTTGAACGCCTCGCCATCAGGCAACACCACCGGCAGTACCGAATAGGCACCCAGGGTCTTGCTCAGACGCTCGAGGTAGAGGGGCGCGACAGTCTCATTGGAGATAATGGCGACCTGCCGGCCGGCAATATGCGGCGCCAGCAGTTCAGGATGATCCAGCAGGCCTTCGCCAATGTAGATCGGGTAGCTACGTTCGCCCAATTCGACCTTTAGTGTCTGCATGTGTCCCCACAATGAACGAGGCGCGGCATCGATGGCTCGACCCGCGCGATAACGGTGTGCCCTGTCATGGCATGACTGGCCGCCGAGGATAGTCCTGGCTTAACGGGGCGGCAACTTCTGCAAGCGCTCGAGAATATCCTGCACAACCATTCGCGGCGGCCGTTCGTCGGTTTCCACTACCAGGTCAGCAATCTCGCGATAGAGCGGATCACGGATCTCCAGCAGGGCACGCAAGGTCGCCTCTGGATTGGCGGTGCGCAGCAATGGCCGATTGCGGTCACGCGCGGTGCGCCCGACCTGCTGCTCGACCGAGGCGTGCAGGTACACCACCCGCCCTCCGGCATGCAGGGCCTGACGATTGGCATCGCGCATCACCGCGCCTCCGCCGGTGGCCAGGACCACGCCATCGAACGCGCACAGCTCGGCGATCATCGCCTGCTCACGGTCACGAAAGCCCGGTTCGCCTTCCTTGTCGAAGATCCACGGGATATTGGCGCCGGTACGCAGTTCAATTTCCTTGTCGGAATCCTTGAACGGCAGGCGCAGCTCTTTGGCTAACAGGCGACCGATGGTGCTTTTACCAGCACCCATGGGCCCCACAAGTATCAAATTTCGCACAGAATCAACGACTCACAGCAATCGCCTGGTCACTCATGATACGCGGAGTCAGGAAGACCAGCAGCTCGGATTTTTTCTCTTGTAGAACATCGCGACGAAACAGCCGCCCAACATACGGCACATCGCCGAAAAATGGCACCTTGTCGACAACTTTACTTTGCACCGTCGAGTACACGCCACCGATCACGATGGTCTCGCCGTCCTTGACGCGAACCTTGGCGTTGACCTCGTTCTTGCGGATCGGCGGCACATGGGCCAGGGCATTGAGGTAGTCCGGCTCATCCTTGGTCACCTTCACGGCCATGATCACCCGATTGTCCGGGGTGATCTGCGGCGTCACCTCCAACGACAGCGACGCCTCGCGGAAGGTCACAGAGGTAGCGCCACTGCCACTGGTTTCCTGATAGGGCACTTCGGTGCCCTTGAGGATCCGCGCGGTTTCCTTGTCGGCGGTGACCACTTTGGGCTGGGAGATGATTTCACCATTGCCGGATTTCTCCATGGCACTGAGTTCAAGGT
>JBOICD010000151.1:0-7902 GCA_050739855.1 Pseudomonas sp. | reverse complement strand
GTTGTAGCCCGCCAGTGGGCGCTCTTGAGGGCTGAGCAGGGTCAGCCAGCCCGCCTTGATCAAGGCCACCACGGTAGTGCCCGGGGTCAGTTCCAGGCGCTGGGTGCTATCGCGGGTAATCAGTGCGTCGATGTTCAGGTCGCCGGCCAGGGCCAGGCTGATGCGGTCGTAATGTCCTTGTGCCTCGATGGCACTGACCCGGCCGTGCAGCTGATTGCGCGCGCTGGTGCGCAGCATCAGGCGACCGAGCAGGTCGAGGTCGCTGGCGTCTTCGGCGGCTTCCAGAATCTGTGCCTGCAGCGCTTGCAGGCGCTGGTACAGGCGCAGTACCCGCTGGCCTTCCTGCGACAGCTTGGCGCCACCGCCACCGCGGCCACCGACACTGCGTTCCACCAGTGGGCTGGCCGCCAGGTTATTGAGTTCATCAATGGCATCCCACGCCGCTTTGTAACTCATGCCGGCGCTTTTTGCCGCACGGGTGATCGAGCCTTGTTCGGCGATGTGCTGCAGCAAGGCGATCCGCTGCGGGCGGCGAACGATGTGTTGGGTGAGCAGGGCTGGCAAGGACATGTGCGGGCACGAGTATGTAGGAAATATCAGCTACGAAAGTGCCCGCAGCCCGACGGCAAGTCAAGCGCTGCCGGGCTTGGCGGTGCGCGCCAGGCAGTAGACATCGACGCGGCGGGCGCCGGCCTTGAGCAGCAGGCTGGCCAGGGCCTGGGCGGTGGCGCCGGTGGTCAGCACATCGTCGATAAGGGCCAGGTGCCGACCTTCCAGCCGGTCGACGTTTTCCACGGCAAAAGCCTGGCGTAGATTGCGCTTGCGCTGCCGAGCGTTGAGGCCCTGCTGCGCCGGTGTGTCGACCAGGCGCTTGAGTATCCGTTCGTCGCAGGCGATACCGGTGTGCGCGGCCAGCCAACGGGCCAGCATGGCAGCCTGGTTGTAGCCGCGCTGGCGCAAGCGGCGGCGGCTCAGGGGCACCGGCAGGAGCAGCGCCGGACGCGGCAGGCCGTCGCTGAAACGATGCGTCAGCCAGCGGCCCAGCAACTGCGCCAGCAGGTGTCCCAGTGGCCACTGGCTGTGGTACTTGAACCGACTGATCAGCGCATCCAGTGGAAAGCCGTAGTGCCAGGGCGCCTCAACCCGGTAGAAAGCCGGTGCACGGCGGCTGCATTGGCCGCAGGTCAAACCGTGCATCGGCAAGGGCAAGGCGCAGACCTGGCAGCCATCTTCCAGCCAGGGCAGGTCGGCTTCGCAGGCGACGCAAAGCGGGTAGGGTTGTTCGGCGGTTTCATTGCACAGAAGACAGGCGTGGTTATTATTTAACCACTTGTAAACCATGCTTTTGAGTTGTGGTTGACAGTACATCGAGCTTCCTTAACTATGCGAGCTATCCGTGATGCGCTGGCGGGCAATCCTGTTCCGGCGCCAGTCAAAGCCTAAACAAGGAACCGCCGATGAGCGCCAGCACAACTGCAACAACACGTCACGACTGGACCCTGGCCGAGGTCAAGGCGCTGTTCCAGCAACCGTTCAATGACTTGCTGTTCCAGGCGCAAACCGTGCACCGCGCGCACTTCGACGCCAACCGCGTTCAGGTCTCGACCCTGCTGTCGATCAAGACCGGCGCCTGCCCGGAAGATTGCAAATATTGTCCACAGTCCGGTCACTACAACACCGGGCTGGAAAAACAGAAGCTGATGGAAGTGCAGAAGGTCCTCGAAGAGGCCGCTCGCGCCAAGGCTATCGGCTCTACCCGGTTCTGCATGGGCGCGGCCTGGAAGCACCCGTCGGCCAAAGACATGCCTTACGTGCTGCAGATGGTCAAAGGGGTCAAGGCCATGGGCCTGGAAACCTGCATGACCCTGGGCAAGCTCGACCAGGAACAGACTCAGGCGTTGGCCGAGGCCGGGCTCGATTACTACAACCACAACCTCGACACCTCGCCGGAGTTCTACACCAGCATCATCACCACCCGTACCTACAGTGAGCGCCTGCAGACCCTGTCCTACGTGCGTGACGCCGGGATGAAGATCTGCTCGGGCGGGATCCTGGGCATGGGCGAGTCGCTGGACGACCGCGCCGGCCTGCTGATCCAGCTGGCCAATCTGCCGGAGCACCCGGAGTCGGTACCGATCAACATGCTGGTGAAAGTCGCCGGTACGCCGCTGGAAAACGCCGAAGAAGTCGATCCGTTCGACTTTATCCGCATGCTCGCCGTGGCCCGGATCCTGATGCCCAAATCCCATGTGCGGCTGTCGGCCGGACGCGAGGCGATGAACGAGCAGATGCAGGCCCTGGCGTTCTTTGCCGGCGCCAACTCGATTTTCTACGGCGAAAAACTGCTGACCACCGCCAACCCGCAGGCCGACAAGGACATGCAGCTGTTCGCCCGCCTCGGCATCCAGCCTGAAGCCCGGGAAGAGCATGCCGACGAAGTCCACCAGGCGGCCATCGAACAGGCGCTGATCGAACAGAAGAGCAGCGAGCTGTTCTACAACGCCGCCTCGGCCTGAGGCGCTCATGGCTTTTGATCTTCGTGCGCGGCTGGAACAACGCCGCGCTGCCGACCTGTACCGTCAGCGGCCATTATTGCAGAGCCCGCAAGGGCCTGAAGTGGTGGTCGATGGGCAGCCATTGCTGGCCTTTTGCAGCAACGACTACCTGGGCCTGGCCAATCACCCTGAAGTGATCGCCGCCTGGCGCGCCGGTGCTGAACGCTGGGGCGTAGGCGGAGGCGCTTCGCACCTGGTGATCGGCCACAGCACCCCACACCATGAAGTGGAAGAGGCGCTGGCCGAACTCACCGGCCGACCGCGCGCGTTGCTGTTTTCCACAGGCTACATGGCCAATCTTGGCGCCTTGACGGCGCTGGTGGGGCAGGGCGACACGGTGCTGCAAGACCGCCTCAATCATGCCTCGCTGCTTGATGCCGGACTGCTCAGCGGCGCGCGCTTCAACCGTTACCTGCACAACGACGCGAGCAGCCTGGCCAGTCGCCTGGACAAGGCCGTGGGCAATACCCTGGTGGTCACTGACGGGGTGTTCAGCATGGATGGTGACATTGCCGACCTGCCGGCCCTGGCCGCCACAGCCAAGGCCCGCGACGCCTGGTTGATGGTCGATGATGCACATGGCTTCGGCACGCTGGGTCGCAACGGCGGCGGGATTGTCGAGCATTTCGGCTTGAGCACCGAGCAGGTGCCGGTACTCATCGGCACGCTGGGCAAGGCGTGCGGTACTGCCGGTGCCTTTGTCGCCGGCAGTGAGGAGCTGATCGAGTGCCTGATCCAGTTCGCCCGCCCCTACATCTATACCACCAGCCAGCCACCGGCTTTGGCGTGTGCCACCTTGCGCAGCCTGCAACTGCTGCGCAGCGAGCACTGGCGCCGTGAGCATCTGGCGGCGCTGATCCAGCAGTTTCGTAGCGGTGCCGAGCAGATCGGCCTGCAGTTGATGGACAGCTTCACCCCGATTCAGCCGATCCTGATCGGCGACAGCGCGCGTGCCTTGCGCCTTTCGCAGAGGCTGCGCGAACGCGGCTTGCTGGTCACCGCGATCCGTCCACCGACGGTACCCGCTGGCAGCGCGCGCCTGCGGGTGACCTTGAGTGCGGCGCACAGTGCGGCTCAGGTGCAGCTATTGTTGGATGCATTGTCCGACTGTTATCCGCTGCTGGAGCCTGCTGATGCGTAACCGACTGGTTCTTCTGCCGGGCTGGGGCCTGGGACGTTCGGCGTTGCAGCCATTGGTGGCGGCGTTGCGCGCCATCGACCCCGGCTTGCAGGTCGAAATCCAGGATTTGCCCAGTCTGGTGTCGAATGACCCGCACGAGTGGCTCGACAAGCTCGACCGGCAATTGCCACGCAATGCCTGGCTCGGCGGCTGGTCGCTGGGCGGCATGCTCGCCGCTGAACTGGCAGCACGGCGTGGCGATGACTGCTGCGGATTGATCACCCTGGGCAGCAACCTCAGTTTCGTCAGCCGCCCGGACTGGCCGCATGGTATGCCGGCGGACACGTTTCAGACCTTTCTCGAAGGCTGCCGCTATCACACCCAGGTCACGCTCAAGCGCTTCATTTCGCTGTGCTCGCAGGGCGCGCAAGAGCCACGCAGCCTGGCGCGCTTGTTGAGCGCGAGCATGCCGGAACCTGCGCCTGAACAGTTGGTGGCCGGGCTGGAAGTGCTCGGTCAGCTCGATACCCGCGCAGTGCTGCAGTCTTATGGCGGCCCGCAACTGCACCTGTTTGCCGGCTGTGATGCGCTGGTGCCGGCCGAGGTTGCCGGGTTGTTGCTTGAGGAATTGCCCGACGTGGAAGTCGGGCTGCTGGAAGACAGTGCTCATGGTTTTGTGATGGAAACACCTCATGAGTTGGCGGCTGCCATAAAGGCCTTTGTACATGAGAGTGGCGATGACTGATCTTTCCCAACCGGGCCTGCCCGGAGCCTTGCCCGACAAGCGTCAGGTCGCGGCCTCGTTCTCGCGCGCTGCCGCCAGTTACGACAGCGTTGCCGAACTGCAGCGCGCGGTGGGTAACGCATTGCTTGAACAACTGCCCACCAGCATCGAGCCACAACGCTGGCTGGACCTGGGCAGTGGCACCGGCTATTTCAGCCGCGCCTTGCACAACCGCTTCCCGCGGGCCGCAGGCGTTGCCGTGGATATCGCCGAAGGCATGCTCCAGCATGCACGCGAGCAAGGTGGGGCGCACTACCATGTGGCTGGCGATGCCGAGCGTTTGCCGCTGCAGGACGCTAGCGTCGAGCTGATCTTTACCAGCCTGGCAGTGCAATGGTGCGGCGATTTTCGCGCCGTGCTCAGTGAAGCACGGCGGGTCCTGCAACCGGGCGGTGTGCTGGCCTTTGCCAGCCTTTGCGCAGGCACATTGCATGAGCTGCGCGAGAGCTGGCAGGCGGTCGATGGTCTGGTGCATGTCAATCGCTTCCGCCATCTGCAGGACTACCAGCGCCTGTGTGCCGGGAGTGAGTTGCAAGTACTGGGGCTGAAGGCTCGTCCCCATGTGCTGTACTACTCCGATGTGCGCAGCCTGACGCATGAACTCAAGGCTCTTGGCGCGCACAACCTCAACCCGGGGCGCCCTGCAGGGTTGACCGGACGGGCAAGGATGCAGGGGCTTTTGCAAGCCTACGAGCAATTTCGTCAAGCACAAGGACTGCCAGCTACCTATCAGGTGGTCTACGGTGTACTGCAAAAGCCGTTGATAGAAGGGGAGTGAGATGAGCCCAGCCTATTTCATCGCCGGAACCGACACTGATGTCGGCAAGACCACCGTGGCTGCCGGACTGTTGCATGCGGCGCAGCTGGCGGGCCTGAGCACGTTGGGGGCCAAACCGGTAGCCTCCGGGTGCAGTGCCAGCGCCAAAGGCTTGCGCAATGACGATGCCCTGGCGCTGATTGCCCAGAGTTCGATCAAGTTGCCTTACGAGCAGGTCAATCCCTTCGCTTTCGAGCCCGCCATTGCCCCGCATCTGGCCGCCCGCGAAGCCGGTGTCACTCTGAGCGTGCAGGCTTTGCTGGACCCTATGCGCGCAGTGCTGGCTCAGGGCGCAGATTTCACCCTGATCGAAGGTGCTGGTGGCTGGCGGGTGCCGCTGTCTGATCAAGCCAACCTGTCGGACCTGGCCATTGCCTTGAAGCTGCCGGTGATTCTGGTGGTCGGCGTGCGCCTGGGCTGTATCAACCATGCCTTGCTCAGCGCCGAAGCCATTGCCCGCGATGGACTGCAACTGGCCGGCTGGGTCGCGAACATTGTCGACCCGCGCACCTCGCGTCTGGAAGAGAACCTGGCGAGTCTGGCCGAACGATTGCCAGCGCCGTGCCTGGGGCGGGTACCCAAGCTCAAGCAGGTAACGGCAGAAGCGGTGGCTGATCACTTGCAACTGGACCTGCTGGACTAGCCTGCGTCTATCGTATGGCAACATGCCATTAGCGATTTCAACGGGCCTTTTGCCGGCAGGTCTGCTTCAATAGGGGCTGTTCGCCTTCAGCGTCATGGAGTTTCGACATGGAAATCTCAGGCAACTCAGCATTCTACGCCGGGCTCGGTGCGATCCAGGCCGGGCAGAACCGCGTCGATCAGGCCGCCAGCCAGATCGCCAACACCACCGTCGAGCGCGCAGCCACCAGCCAGTCCAGTGACTATCAGGCCGAGCGCCTGCGTGCGGTCGATCGCAGCCAGCAGATGGACCTGGCCACCAGCAGTGTGGAAATGGCCCTGGGCAAGCATCAGGTCGAACTGGGTGTCAAAGTGGCCAAAGCATCGGACGAAATGCTCGGCACGTTGATCGACACCTACGCCTGACCCTCCCGCCGCGCTCGCTGCGCGTCTTCAACTATTCTTTGAGTATCAGTGCCTTGGCCTTGCCGGTAGGCGCTCGGCTGCGCGTGCGTGGGGTTTTTTGCCCGCGAAACCACGCAGTCTTGCATGACCGAACTGCCCTCGGGTTGATGCTTGACAAGTTTTCGGCGTAAACGTATGTTTCAAACAACTGTTTGACCGAATGCCAACAACAACGGATCGGTCGTGGTCTCTCTATCCAGGATTCATCAGCAGAGGTTCATCGCTATGCCTGATTACAAAGCCCCCTTGCGTGATATTCGCTTCGTTCGTGACGAGCTGCTGGGTTACGAAGCGCATTATCAGAGCCTGCCGGCTTGCCAGGACGCCACTCCGGACATGGTCGATGCCATCCTTGAGGAAGGCGCCAAGTTTTGTGAACAGGTACTCGCCCCGCTGAACCGTGTCGGTGACCTGGAAGGCTGCACCTGGAGCGAGTCGGGCGTGAAGACCCCGACCGGTTTCAAGGAAGCCTACAACCAGTTCGTCGAAGGCGGCTGGCCGAGCCTGGCCCATGATGTCGAGCACGGCGGTCAGGGTCTGCCCGAGTCGCTGGGCCTGGCGATCAGCGAAATGGTCGGTGAGTCGAACTGGTCGTGGGGCATGTACCCTGGTCTGTCGCATGGCGCGATGAACACCATCTCCGAGCACGGTACCCCCGAGCAGCAAGAGACCTACCTGACCAAGCTGGTGTCCGGCGAGTGGACCGGCACCATGTGCCTGACCGAGCCTCATTGCGGTACCGACCTGGGCATGCTGCGCACCAAGGCCGAACCTCAGGCCGATGGTTCCTACAAGGTTACCGGCACCAAGATCTTCATCTCGGCCGGTGAACACGACATGGCCGGCAACATCGTCCACATCGTTCTGGCTCGCCTGCCCGATGCGCCGGCGGGTACCAAAGGCATCTCGCTGTTCATCGTGCCGAAGTTCCTGCCGACCGCTGAAGGCAGCGTCGGTGAGCGCAACGCCGTGTCCTGTGGTTCCATCGAACACAAGATGGGCATTCACGGCAACGCCACCTGCGTGATGAACTTCGACGCAGCGACTGGCTACCTGATCGGCCCGGCCAACAAAGGCCTGAACTGCATGTTCACCTTCATGAACACCGCTCGCCTGGGTACCGCGCTGCAAGGCCTGGCCCACGCCGAAGTGGCATTCCAGGGTGGCCTGAAGTACGCCCGCGACCGCCTGCAAATGCGCTCGCTGACCGGCCCGAAAGCGCCGGAAAAAGCCGCTGACCCGATCATCGTTCACCCTGATGTACGTCGCATGCTGCTGACCATGAAAGCCTTCGCCGAAGGTAACCGCGCGATGGTGTATTTCACCGCCAAGCAGGTCGACATCGTCAAGTACAGCCAGGACGAAGAAGAGAAGAAGAAGGCCGACGCCCTGCTGGCGTTCATGACCCCGATCGCCAAGGCATTCATGACCGAAGTCGGTTTCGAAGCGGCCAACCACGGCGTACAGATCTATGGCGGCCACGGCTTCATCGCCGAGTGGGGCATGGAGCAGAACGTTCGCGACAGCCGCATCTCCATGC
>JBOICD010000150.1:0-7938 GCA_050739855.1 Pseudomonas sp. | reverse complement strand
CGCGGGGCAAGCCCGCTCCCACCCGTGAATAGCACTGCCGGTTTACCGGGGCGTTTCTGTTTGCGCGGGATTGTCGCTTTTTGTTGTAGTCTTTTTTCCGCAAATCGCGGCAATCATCTTCAAATGTGCGTTTTTAACCGCTAGTCTGCCCTGACCCGTACTGCCGAAGATTCTCTAACTAAAACGAGCCGGCCATGACTGATCTGTCCCGTACGCAAGGGTTCGCCGGCCAGGCCATGAGTGTCCTGGAAGGACGCTTCTATCGTCCGCCACTGCCTGAAGGGCATGTGCCGCGGGCGCGCTTGTGCCAGCGCCTGCAAACCGGGCTGGGCGGCCGCTTGTTGCTGGTCACCGCGCCTGCTGGCTTCGGCAAGAGCTCCCTGGCCGTGGAGTTCTGTCAGGGGCTGCCCAATCACTGGAGCAGCCTGTGGCTGGGATTGAGCCGTCGTGACAACGATCCGGGACGTTTTCTCGAACGCTTGCTTGAGGGCCTGCAGCAGTATTGCCCGGCGCTGGGTAACCAGGCCCTGGGCTTGCTGAAGATGCGCCAGCGCCATCAGCCGTTTGCCTTTGAAGAATGGCTCGATAGCCTGCTCGATGAGTTGGCCAGCCATCTGCAGCCACACAATCCCTTGTTGCTGGTGCTCGATGACTACCATCTGGCCCAGGGCCCGGTACTTGATCGCTGCCTGCAGTTCTTCCTGAACCACTTGCCACCGGGGTTGGTGCTGCTGGTCACCAGTCGCTTGCGCCCGGACTGGCACCTGGCGCGCCTGCGTCTGTCGCGCCAACTGCTCGAACTCAACGAACAGGACCTGCGCCTGACCCCCGACGAGTCGCTGGCGGTGCTGGGCCAGCAGACCACGGGTTTGCGCGGCCAGGCCCTGGATAATCTGATCCAGCGCAGTGACGGCTGGATTGCCGGGCTGCGTTTCTGGCAGCTGGCGGCCAGCGAGTCTGGCGCCGACAGTGCGTTGCCCCAGGCCCTGCATGGCGGCGAGGGGTTGATCCGCGATTACCTGCTCGAAGAAGTGATCGATATTCTGCCGGCCGAGGTTCAGGGCTTCCTCAACGACACCGCGTGCCAGGAGCGCTTCTGCAGCGAGCTGTGCGATGCCCTGCGTGAGAGTCACGACAGCGCCGAGATCATCGCTTATCTGCAGGCGCATCAGGTATTCCTGGTGCCGCTGGACGAACATGGGCGCTGGTACCGCTATCACCATCTGTTTTCCGACCTGCTGCGCAGCCGCCAACCCAGCCTGCCGCTGTCGAGCCTGCACCTGCGTGCCTGCCGCTGGTTCCAGGGCCAGGGGTTACTCGACGAGGCGGTGGAGCAAGCCTTGCGGGCAGGGCACCTGGATGTTGCCGCCAACCTGGTGCAGAACCTTTCCGAAGAGCAACTGCTGGCCGAGCAGAACGTCGGTATGTTGCTGCGCTGGAAGATGGACCTGCCCGATAGCCTGCTGATCAGCACGCCACGGCTGATTGTGCTGTACAGCTGGGCCTTGGGCCTGGCCGGGCAACTGGACGCCGCCGAAGAGCTGGCCAGTCACCTGAGTCGCTTCCTGCCAGCGCCTTCGGCGACGGCACAGCGTTCCATGCTGGCGCAATGGCTGGCCTTGAGTGGTGTCATCGCCCGCGGCCGTGGCGATCGCGAGCGCACCCGGTCCTATTGCGTCGAAGCCCTGCGCAGCCTGCCGCAAAAGCGCTATGGCCAGCGTCTGGTGTGCTTGTCGACGGTTTCCAACCTGGCCATTGCCGACGCTGACTTCTCGCGGGCCCGCAGCTGGAACCGCGAGGCGCTGGAGCTGGCTCAGCGGGTCGGCAACCCACTGTTCGAAGCCCTGGCACATTACGATCGCGCGCGGGTGCTGCATGCTCGCGGCGAAGTGCTGCGGGCACTCGATGAAGTGCGCCAGGGCTTGCAGCGTCTGCAGGGGCTGTCGGCGCAGCGCTTGTACGCAGCGCGGGCGCGCCTGACTTTGTACGAAGGCTATCTGCTGGTCGCGCGCCTGCAACCGGAAGCTGGGCGAAGCCGCCTGCGTGCAGGTCTGGTCGAGGCACGGGCCTGTCGCGACATCAGCGTGCTGATCGGTCATTGCGTGATCGCTTCGCTGGATGGCCGCGAAGGGCGCTTTACCGAAGCCTTCGCCGAACTGGCCGAGGCCGAACGGCTGATGCACATCTGGGACGTACCGCCGATTTTCTATCTGGCGATGATTACCCTGATCAAATGCGAACTCTGGCTGGCCCAGGGGCGTACTGATCTTGCCGAATCCTGGTTGTTGCGTCTGGGCCAGACCTATGGCGGCAAAAAGGCGGCTGCGGCACCGGAGTTCCATCCCTTGCTGGGGCTGCATATCGAATTGCAACAGGCCTTGCTCGAGCGTACCCAAGGGCGCCTGGAACAGGCCGGACAACGTCTGCAAGCGCTGGTAGAGCGCGGTCAGGCCAGCGGTGGTCACTTGTTGTGTGTCACCGCGCTGTGCCAATGGACAGGCTTGTTGCTGGCCAGCGGTAACGAGATGCAGGCCCGTGATTTACTGGCACTGAGCCTGGAAGCTGGCCGCGGTGGCGCCTTGCAGGCGTTCCAGCGGCTATTGCAGGAACACCCGCTGTGGCTGCGCGAGCAGTTGCTGATGCAACCTGCGAGTCCGACCCAGGCCAGCCTTCTGGCGCTGTTACCGGCCCTCGATGCTGCGCACGTCGCCAGCGCCAGCTGTGAGGCCTTGAGTACACGGGAGAAGGCGGTGCTGGAGTTGATTGCCCAGGGTTGTTCCAACCAGGAAATCAGCGAACGGCTGTTCATCTCCTTGCATACGGTCAAGACCCACGCCAGTCACATCAACAGCAAGCTGGGCGTCGAGCGCAGGACTCAGGCTGTCGCCCGGGCCAAGGCCTTGGGCTTGCTGGCCTGACAACTGAATGTGCGGTCATGGGAGGAATTTCTGCTGTACTGTCTGGCAGGTTCTTTCCTGCTGGAGGCCTCGCCCATGTCCCGTGCACGCACCCTGGTGCTGCTGACCTGCTTGTTGCCCATCGGTACGGCACTGGCGGCAGAAGGGCCGTCGTTTTCCTGCGACAAGGCCGAGGGCGTGGCACTGAAAGTGTGCCAGAGCCCGCAACTGAGCAAACTCGACCGTGACCTCGCAGCCCTCTATAAACGCGTGCTCGGACAAGCCGACAGCGATTCGCAAAAACAGCTCAAGGCGACCCAGCGCGGCTGGATCAAGGGCCGTGATGAATGCTGGAAAGCCAGCGATGTTGATGCCTGTGTACTTGAGCAGTATCAGGTTCGCATGGTCAAACTGCAGATCCAGTCAGGTGCAGTGTGGGTGCCAGCAGCCGTTGAATTTGACTGCAATGACGACAGCAAGCCTTTCACTGCCGTGTTTTACAACCAGCTCGAACCGCAAGCGGCGGTGCTCACCTATGGCGGCGATCAGACCATCGCAATTGCCCTGCCTTCGGGCAGCGGCAGCAAGTATGGGGCCCAGGGCGTCGAATTCTGGGAGCATCAGGGCGAAGCCAAAGTGAAATGGTACGGCGCCGAGCTGACCTGCCAGGCGGTGCGCTGAAGTAGCGCCTACGCCAGGCTTTACGAGGGGCAGAGGATCGAAGATGATGGCTGCTTGCTATCATTATTGAGCGCTTCACCATGACGCAGATGCTGTACATCGTCGCGCCATGGATCGGCTTGGGCGTCCTGTCGATCCTGTGGATACGTGCGTTGTTGCGCGGGCGTGAGCTTGAACGGCAATTGCATGAATGCCGCCAGCCCCTTGATGATCCGGGCAGCAGGCAGGCACCGGGCTGTGCGGTGCTGCCGGAGGACATCGAGCGCTACAAACGCAGCCAGTACTTTGCCCGCATTGGCACCTGGGACTGGGATATCGACACCGAACAGCTCTATTGGTCTGATGCCATTTATCCCATGTTCGGCTTTCAGGTCGGGGAAATCGTCCCCAGCTATGAGCGTTTCTGCGCCAGCGTGCATCCGGATGACCGTGACCAGGTCCGCGCCGGAGAACTGCGCTGCATTGAAACGGGTGAAAACCATGATGAGGAGTACCGCGTGGTCTGGCCTGACGGCAGCATCCGCTGGCTGCGCGAGACCGGCAACGTGGTGTGCAACCGTCAGGGCAAGGCCGTGAAAATGATCGGGGTGGTACGCGATATCACCGAAGAAAAGGCCTGGGCCAGTCAGCTACAGAACCTGGCGCACAACGATGCCTTGACCGGCCTGCCCAACCGTCTGGTATTTGAGCAACGCCTGGCGCTGGCCCTGGAAAAGGCCCGCAATAGCAACACGCGGGTGGCCTTGGCGTTTATTGACCTTAACGACTTCAAGACGATCAACGACCGTAGTGGCCATGCCATCGGTGACCAGGTGTTGAAGTTTACTGCCAAGCGGCTCAAGCAAATGCTGCGTACGGCCGATACCGTGGCCAGGATTGGTGGCGATGAGTTCGTCCTGATTCTTGAAGGGTTCTCGTCCGGTGTCGGGATGGAAGATGAAGTGCGGCTGCTGTGCGCCAACGTGATCGAGTCGCTGGCTTTTCCCATGATCGTTTCCGGTGAGCTATTGCAGGTGGGTACCAGCGTGGGGGTAGCGATCTATCCGGATCATGCCGCGAGCATGGACACCCTGATTCACCTTGCGGACCTGGCCATGTATGAAGCCAAGCGCAGTGGTGAAAATCAGGTCCGGCTCGCTGCAGCAGGCGCTTGTGCATAACCCCGATTGTCAGCCCATGAGTGTCGACCCTGATGTCGCGCCGGATTTACCCGCGAAGCCAGCCTGTGGTTGTTGAGGTCTGTGCATCCTTTTTTTTATTTGCCATGTCAGGTTTCGTGGATGCAGGTCTACAGCCATAAAAGTTTTCTGATCGTCGATGATTTCTCGGACTTTCGCAGTTCGGCAAGTTCCATGCTGCGTGAGCTGGGCGTGCGTGATGTCGATACTGCCGATAGCGGTGAGCAGGCCCTGCGTATGTGCGCGCAGAAGCGTTATGACTTCATCCTCCAGGACTTTCACCTGGGCGACGGCAAGAAGAACGGCCAACAGGTGCTCGAAGACCTGATCCTCGACAAGTTGATCAGCCATGAGTGTGTGTTTCTCATGGTTACCGCCGAGACCAGCCAGGCGATTGTCCTCAGTGCCCTGGAGCATGAGCCGGATGCCTACCTGACCAAACCGTTCAACCGCATCGGACTGGCTCAACGCCTGGAAAAACTGGTGCAGCGCAAGACCTTGCTCAAGCCGATCCTCCAGGCCCTGGACCGTGGCCGTCCGGCCGAAGTGCTGGCGGCCTGCGCCGAACTGTGCAAGAAGGACCCGCGTTTTGCGCCCTTGTGCTTGCGCTACCGCGCCGATGCGTTGCGTGACCTGAACCGTTATGACGAGCTGGAGAAGTTTCTTAGCGCAATTATTTCCAGCCGGGCCACGCCTTGGGCCTACGCCGCCTTGGGCAGCCTGCTGTACAAGCGCAATCAGTTTTCCCAGGCCCAGGGTGTGTATGAACAGGCACTCAAGGCCTTCCCGATGATGCCCGGCCTGTATGACGGGCTGGCTGAGGTACTGGTCGCCCAAGGGGAAAGCAAGCGCGCCCAGGGCGTGCTGGAAGAAGCGGTACGGTTGTCGCCATTGGCGGTACGCCGACAGATGATGCTGGGCAAGCTGGCGTTGAGCAACGACGACTTCGACACCTCCTCGAAGGCCTATCGGCATGCGGTCAGCCAGGGCCAGAGTTCGCGCTACAAGGACCCGGAGAGCAACCTGGGCCTGGTCCAGGCGCTGATGAACAAGAACGCCGGCAACGGCCTGGATGCGCGTACCCGGGTCGAGATCAACACCGTGCTCAGTGAAGTGGCCAAGGAAAACGTCGAGGACCAGGGCCTGCAGGTACGGGCGCGGTTGATGAAAGCCGCCAGCCTGCAACAGGCCGGCGACGCCGAGACCGCTGCCAAGCTGACCGAGCAGGCCATGGCCCGTCTGGACAAGATGGAGCAGTTCTTCTCCGTCGAAGCGGCATTGGTGGTGGCGACCCAGTTGCAACAGCTCGGCCAGGAATCGGCCGGCACCTCGATTCTGAAAAACTGTGTGGAAACCTACGGTGATGACCCCAAGGTGATGCAGAGTGTGTCACGCCTGACCGACGATCCGGCGGTGTTGGGGGCGGTGACAGAGGCCGTCGACCTCAACCGCCAAGGGGTGCGCAGCTATCAGGGCGGTCAGCTCAGCGAAGCCCTGGGGCTGTTCCGCCGTGCCCTGACGCTGCAGCCGAAGAACATCAGCATTGCCCTCAACACCGCCCAGGCGTTGTTGCGCATTGGTGGTGAAACACCGCCGCCAGCAATCATGGACGAATGCCGCGCCTGTCTGACCTGTATGGCCGGCATTCCCGAGAGCGACAGTCGCTACGACCGTTACCGCAAACTGCACATCCGGGCTTTTGGCGCATGAACCAGGACAATCAGGGGCTGGATTTCTCCACGGTGATCGCCTCCACCGTACATGACATGAAAAACTCCCTGTCGGCCCTGACCCAGGCCCATGGCCAGTGGCTGGCGCGTCTTCCCGAAGCCCAGCGCGGCGGTAGCGAACAGGGAGTGATGGAGCACGAATTCACCCATCTCAATGGCATGCTTGTGCAATTGCTGGGGCTGTACAAACTGGGCGTCAATCAGTTGCCGATGTGTCCGGATTATCACGAACTGGACGACTTCATCGAGGCTCAGTTGGCAGCCCAGCAGAACCTGCTGCAGCACCGCGATATCCTCGCCAGCTGGCGGATCGAAACTGCCAGTCCGCTGGGGTTTTTCGACCGTGAGCTGGTCAGCTCGGTGGTCGCCAACGTCCTCAACAATGCCATCCGCTACGCCGGTCACACCTTGTTGATCACGGTGAGCGACGAAGACGAGCAGCTGTTGTTGAGTATCAATGACGACGGTTCGGGGTTCCCGACTCGTATGCTCGAACGCCAGCACGACTACGTGCAGGGCATTGATGCGCAGAGTGGCAGCACGGGATTGGGGCTGTACTTTGCCGCGCGGATTGCGGCCTTGCACGAGCGCAACGGGGTGAAGGGGCGGATCGAGATCGCCAATGGCGGGGCGTTGGGCGGGGGCTTGTTCAAGCTTTATTTGCCGTGAGCAATTGATCGCGGGGCAAGCCCGCTCCCACCGGGCTTGCCCCGCGAAATTATCTCCACTGGTCGGCTTTCCACTGCGCCGCTTGAATCCCTGGGCGAAGGGGTCTAGTTTTTTCATGTGGGAAAATTTCCCACGAAATAAAAAGTACAACAATACCGAACGATTTCCGACTTGATATTGCGTTTCTCACGGTAATGACCAGGAGACGGAAGATGCAGACTCATCGGCTGTTCAGGAAGGCTCTACTGGCAATGGCCATCGGCGGCGTGCTGTCGGCCTCGCTCGTTTTGATCCCCGATTCGATTACCCAGAGTTCCAGTGCCTACGCCAAAGATGGCGGTGGTGGTGGAGGCGGCGGCCATGGTGGAGGCGGTGGTGGTCACGGTGGCGGCGGCGGTGGCCACGGTGGAGGTGGCGGTGGTCATGGCGGCGGTGGGGGTGGCGGCCACGGTGGAGGTGGTCATGGCGGCGGCGGTGGCGGCCACGGTGGAGGTGGCGGTGGCCATGGCGGCGGCAACGGTGGCGGTCACGGTGGCGGTCATGGTGGAAGCGGAGGTTCAGGCGGCCATGGTGGAAGCGGCAATGGTGGTGGCCATGCTGGCAACGGCAGTGGCAGCAGCAGTGGCAGCGGTCATAGCGGCAGCAGCCATGGCGACGCAGGTCAGGGCCAGGCCGGCAACTCGAACTCCGGGCGCAGCGGCAACCATTCAGAGCCTGGCGATGATCATGGCAATCATGTGGGTGGTGAGCCCGGCGATGACCATGGCAATCATGTGGGCGGTG
>JBOICD010000149.1:0-7996 GCA_050739855.1 Pseudomonas sp. | reverse complement strand
GCTTGATGCTTTCCGGGCTTTCGTTGCCGTAGGCCAGGCCACCGATGGTGGTGGACTCACCGAGGCCTTCGATGCCATCCGAGCACTGCAGGCGGATGATCACCAGGGTCTGCTTTTGCATGGTGTGCATCGCCAGCTTGTGCGGGCGAATGGTGGGCAGGTCGACGATCAGCGTCGAGATGCGTTCAATCAAAGGATGACTCATCGAGATCTCCAGGGGCGCTCAGCCAAGGTCGCCGCCGCCAACCGGCAACACCGTGCCGGTGATGTAGGAAGCCTCGTCGGAGGCCAGAAAGAGAATCGCGCCAACCTGCTCATCGAGGTTGCCGTAGCGTTTCATCAGGCTGCTGTCGAGGGTCTGGTCAACGATCTGCTGGTACCAGATTTTCTCGTCGCTGCTCTGCTCGGCACTGTTGCGCGGCACCCGGCGTGGCGGTGCTTCGGTGCCACCGGGTGCCGTGGCATTGACCCGCACACCACGGCCGGCGGTTTCGAAGGCCAGGCAGGCGGTCAGTGCATTCACTCCGCCTTTGGCGGCGCCATAGGGCACGCGGTTGACACTGCGCGTGGCGATCGAGGAAACGTTGACGATGGCGCCGCTGCCCTGCTCAAGCATGTAGGGCAGCGCTGCATGGCAGCACCACAGGGTGGGGAACAACGAGCGACGTACTTCGGCTTCGATCTGCGCCGCTTCGTAGTGTTCGAAAGGCTTGGCCCAGAGGGTGCCGCCAACGTTGTTGACCAGCACATCGAGGCGGCCAAAACGCTCCACCGCTGCAGCCATCACCCGGCTGCAATCGCCGTACTGCTCCAGGTCCGCCGTCAGGGTCAGTACGCCTTCGCCTTGCAGCTCGTGGACCAGTTCCGAGCGATCCACCGCCACCAGGGTCGCGCCCTCTTCGAGCAAGCGCTCGCACAGACGGCGACCGATTCCCTGCGCCGCACCGGTAACCAGCGCGACCTTGTTGTCGAATCTGTTGTTCATGACAACCTCGAATAAAAAAGGGACCGACCGTACCCGCACGATGCGCCCGGCCCCATAAAAACGGCTTCAGGCAGCGGCGGCGGCGAATTTTTCGTAGTAGAAGTTCGCCGGGGTGATGCCCTGTTCGCGGATGTACTGGCTGACCGCTTCAACCATTGGCGGCGGGCCGCACAGGTACACATCGACATCGCCCTCGTTGAGGTGACGCGGCTCGATGTGCTGGGTGACATAACCCTTGAGCGGGTGCTGGCTCTCGGGGTTGGCCACGCAGGCGCTGAAGCTGAAGTTGGGGATGCGTGCGGCGAAGGCCTGCAGGCGATCCAGTTCGACCAGATCGAAATCGTTGGTCACGCCATAGATCAGGTGCAGTGGATGCTCACTGCCCTCCTCGGCGATTTTCTCCAGCATCGCGGTGAACGGTGCGAGCCCGGTACCCCCCGCCAGCAGCAGCAATGGCCGGCGGATTTCTCGCAGGTAGAAACTGCCAAGCGGACCGGCCAGGATCATGCTGTCGCCAGCCTTGGCGAGACCTGTGAGGAAGCTGCTCATCAGGCCGCCCGGCACGTTGCGGATCAGGAAGCTGACCTCGCCGTCCTTCTGCAGCGAGCTGAAGGAGTAAGCACGGGTCTGCTCGCTGCCAGGCACGCCGAGGTTGACGTACTGCCCGGGCAGGAAGGCCAGGCGGCTCAAGGCATCGCCCTTGATCGACAGGGCAATGGTGCTATCGGACAGCTGGCGCACCGCGCTGATGCTGGCCTGGTAGCTGGACTGCCCGGTCTTGCACACCTGGGATGAGGCTGGAATGCGTACCACGCAATCACTTTCAGCACGCATCTGGCAGGTCAGCACATAACCCTGGGCGGCTTCTTCCTCGCTCAAGGCGTCTTCGATGTATTCCTGGCCCAGGTCGTAACGACCGGCTTCGGCAAAGCACTTGCAGGTACCGCAGGCGCCATCACGGCAGTCCAGCGGGATGTTGATACCCTGGCGGTAGGCGGCGTCAGCCACGGTTTCGTCAGCAGTGGCGTCAATGAAACGGGTGACCCCGTCCTCGAAATTCAAGGCGATCTTGTGCATGGCACACCTCGCAGAAAAGCTGGATTCAGATGTGGTAAACGTCGATGACCTGACGCACGTAGTCGTTCTTGAGCACAACTTTCTTGGCCTTGATCAGCGGCCGTTCGCCGCGCACATCAAGGGTGTAGAAACTGGTGCCGAAGTGACTGTCCACTGTCTTGTAGCGAAAGCTCAGGGTGTGCCAGTTGAAGCGCACCTTGCAGACGCCATCGTTCTGTTCCAGCAGTTCGATGTTGCTGATGTTGTGCGAGGTCCGGGTGTCGGGCATGGTCGCACTGGAGCGTTCGGTCTTGATCCGGAACACCCGGTCTTCCAGACCGCCACGGTTGCCGTACCAGATCAGCGAGATTTCCCGTTGCGGGTCTTCGGTGAGCTGGTCGTTGTCGTCCCAGGCCGGCATCCAGAAGGTGGCGTCGGCGGCGTAGCACTCCAGCCAGTTGTCCCACTGGCTGTCGTCCAGGTAACGCGCTTCTTCGTAGAGGAAGTCGCGCACTTGCTCGAAGGAAATGCTCATTGCACGGCCTCCACCGGGATCAGCTGTTGCTCGTCGGCGAGGGCCTTGAGCATGGTTTCCTGCCAGTACTTGTGTTGCAGCACGAACAGGCCTTCGTCTTCGGTACGCACACCGCTCATTTGCGGATGCAGGTCGATTTCCTGGGCAGCGGCGTCGGCGCCGTCGACCCAGTGGGTGGCCCCGCGGGACATGTCGTTCCAGCCACGCCCGCCCTGGTAACCCATCTGGCACGAACGAAATTCTTCCAGGTCGTCCGGGGTGGCCATGCCACTGACGTTGAAGAAGTCCTCGTACTGACGGATGCGCTGGGCCCGGGCCTCGGCGCTCTCGCCCTTGGGCGCGATGCAGTAGATGGTGATCTCGGTCTTGTCCACGGCGATCGGCCGGGCGATGCGGATCTGCGAGCTGAACTGGTCCATCAGGTACACATTCGGGTACAGGCACAGGTTGCGCGAGTTCTCGATCATCCAGTTGGCGCGGGCCTGACCGAAGTCGGCGGCCAGCTCGTCACGGCGCTCGAACAGCGGACGGTCTTCAGGGTTGGCCCAACGGGTCCAGAGCAGCAGGTGACCTTTGTCGAAGGAGTAGAAACCACCACCGCTCTTGGCCCAGCCGCCAGCGCTCATGGTTTTCACTTCGCTGCCCGCCTCGCGCTGTTTGCGCTGGTTCTGGGTGGCAGCGTAGTTCCAGTGCACGGCGCTGACGTGGTAGCCGTCGGCGCCGTTCTCGGCGGTCAGCTTCCAGTTGCCTTCGTAGATGTAGGAGGACGAACCGCGCAGTACTTCCAGGCCTTCTGGCGACTGATCGACGATCATGTCGATGATCTTTGCCGACTCGCCCAGATGCTCGACCAGCGATACGACGTCCGGGTTCAGGCTGCCGAACAGGAAACCGCGATAGGACTCGAAACGGGCAACCTTGGTCAGGTCATGGGAGCCTTCACAGTTGAAGCTCGCCGGGTAGCCAGCATCGACCGGATCCTTGACCTTGAGCAGCTTGCCGGAGTTGTTGAAGGTCCAGCCGTGGAACGGGCAGGTGTAGGACGAGCGGTTACCGCTCTTGTGCCGGCAGAGCATCGCACCGCGGTGGCTGCAGGCATTGAGGAAGGCATTGAGCACCCCATCCTTGTTGCGCGCGATGAAAATCGGCTGGCGCCCCATGGTGGTGGTGAGGAAGTCGTTCTTTTCAGGAATCTGGCTTTCGTGGGCAAGGTACAGCCAGTTGCCCTCGAAAATGTGTTTCATCTCAAGATCGAACAGACGGGGGTCGGTGAACATCTCGCGCTTGCAGCGAAAGACGCCCTTCTCCTGATCTTCTTCAAGCAGGGAATTAAGGTAATCGAATCCCAGGGACATGGCCGGGGCCTCCGTTGTTATTGTGGTCAGGCCATGTCAGGTTAGGGAGCGGGGGGCACGGCAAATATCCGCTTTGTGCAGACCTTTATCCGTTTTCTGCAAAGTGTCAGGAACGACGCTTGAGGGTATCGGAGGGGAGTTCGCCGAACAGCGACTTGTAGTTTTCCGAGAAGCGGCCCAGGTGCACGAAGCCATAGTCCATGGCCAGCTCGGTGATACTGCGCACCGGGCAGTTGGGATCGGCAAGGCTGGCGTGGATGCGTTCGAGCTTCTTCTGGCGGATGTAGATTTTTGGCGTGGTGCCGGCGTTGCGCTCGAACAGCGCATACAACGAACGCAGGCTCATGCTGGCCTGGCGCGCCAGTTGTTCACTGCAGATATCCAGCTTGAGGTTGCCCTCGATGTAGCCGGCAATCCGGTCGAAGGTCACGGCCTGGCTAGTCAGTGCCTCACGGCTGACGTTGGTTGGCATCAAAGTCAGCATCTTGCTGGCGACGATCTGACTGTAGTGCTCCTGCACCCGCAACAGCGGCTCGCTGGCTTCGGCTTCATGACAGACCATGGCCAGCAAGCCGGAGAAACCTTCCAGCGCCAGGAGTTGGTAATGGCTCTGGAGGAATCGCACGCCTTCGCCGGGGCGCTGCCAGCGTTGTTCATCGCAGACACTTTCCAGCAAGCGGTTGGGCAGCTTGAGAATGAATTTTTCGCAGTCGGCCGAATAGGCAAGGTCGACCGGTTCGTCCGGGTTG
Organism: Pseudomonas sp.; assembly: GCA_050739855.1. Lineage (GTDB taxonomy): Bacteria > Pseudomonadota > Gammaproteobacteria > Pseudomonadales > Pseudomonadaceae > Aquipseudomonas. The sequence goes on along the minus strand of JBOICD010000149.1, from coordinate 3,316 downwards.
ATCAACAGCAACTCGCCAGGACCCAGCAAACGCTCGGCACGACCACGCCGCCACAGGCAATGGCCACGCAGCAGGATCTGCAGGTGAAAAACGTTTTCCAGGGCCGGCGACATCACCCGCACTTCGCCACCGTAGCTGATCCGGCACAGATCAAGACTGGCGAACTTGCGATGATCGAGGCACGCCTGCGGATGCCCGTAACGCGGCAGGCGGATGTTGTGCACCCCCACATGCTGATTGACGTAGGTCGACACGGCATAAGGATCGGCACGATCGAAAACCCGGCTGCGCTCACTGAGCAGGGGACTCTCCATACCAGGATACTCGTTGTAGTTATCCTGGCAGTCTAAGCGATAGCGCAGGCCTTCGACCAATTCCCGACGAGCGAGCGCCTGTTATCTGTCATCGTTCAAAAAACGATGACAGATCTCAAGTTATGTACCTCTTGAATTACCAGTCGAGCGAGTAACTGACGCTCAACGTACGCCCTTCGGCGTTGGCAAATGGCGCCCGGGCATTGGCCTGGGCGAAGAGGTTCTGGTAGGTGCGGTTGGTAAGGTTGTAAACCCCGCCCTCCAGTCGGCCAAGCGGCAGCTCCACCGAACCGAGCATGTCTACCAGGGTATAGCCCTGGATTTCGCGGCCATTGTTGTCTTTGGCGGCCTCGTCGTAGCTGGACAGGTGCATGCCCTGTAGACGCAGGCTGTAGTCGTCCTCGGTAAAGCCGACGAACAACGTGGTTTTGGCCGGTGAAATACGGGTGGCCGGCAGGTCGATCCATTTACCGTTCTGTTGGGTTTCACCCTTGGCCCACGCGTAAGTGCCGCCCACCGACCAGTGATCGGTCGCGCGATAGGTCAGGCTGTTCTCGATGCCGCGCACGCGCTCCTTCTGGTTAATCAGGCGTAATACGCGGTCTTTGGCGTCGTAGAACTGGGTGACGTCCGACGTGTTTTCATAAACGGTGACATCGGCCTGCCATTGATCCCAGGTCCCACGCCAGCCCAGCTCGTAGCTGTCGACTTTGATCGCCTGGGCGTTGAGGCTCTGGATATTGAAGGTGCTGTTGACGTCGCGCATGAAACGCTGGATGTCCGGCAGCGAAAAGCCCTGGCTGAAGTTGGCAAACACATCCTGGTTTTCGCTCAGGTGATAGACCGCACCCAGGTTGTACAGGGTATCGTCATACTTGAGGGTGTCGCCGGGCAAGACCGAGCGCTTGCCGGTCTGAACGATTTCACCGTAGGCGATGCTGTCGGCGACTTCACTTTCGATCCACTCACGGCGTATGCCGCCACGCAGGGTCCAGTCGGCGATGTCCCAGGACATCTGCCCGAACAATGCCTTGGTGGTGGTTTCGATGTCCGGCCCCAATTCAAAGGTGGTGCCAGTCTTGGTGTAGTTCAGGCCGTTGACCTTGTACTGGTCACCACGCTGGCGGGAGCGCTCGTGGTCGTAGTCGGCGCCCCAGACCAGATTACCGGTGGCGTTGCCGATGGACGGTAACGGGGTGTCGATGGCCGCACGCAGGCCGTAGACATCTTGCACGCTGTTGTTATCCGAAACGCCAGCCTTGCCACGTGAAAGGTCGGGGAAGAACAGCGCATCGGCACGACGCCAGTAGCTTTCGACTTGCAGACCCTGGCCGTAGAAGTCCTGGTCGACGTAGTTGAGGTTGACCGCCTGGTTATGGGTGTAGGGCTGGTCGTCGAGCTTCAAGCCCTGTACCGCGACGGCTTCCTGACGATTCTTCGGGTCCTTGGTGTAGCCAGTGTCCTGCTGGTCTTTGTAGTCCTGCAGCGACAGGCTGATTTTTTTGTCGGCATCGAGCTCGTAACCGAACCGACCTTGCAGGTCATAGGTTTCGGTGTCCATGTTGCTGCCCTGGGAGGTGTCCTGGGGAATGCGCTTGCCGTTGCCGTCGAACTGGTCATTGCGTTGGATCAGGTCTGCCGAGACATACCAGTCCAGTGCGTCCTGCCGCCCTGTCACACTTTGAAACGCCTCGTAGGCGAAGCCTTTGGGATTGAGGTTGTTGCCGCTGCCCAGGCCCAGTTTGCTGCTGAAGGCGAGGTCCTGGCCCTGGTTGCGTTTGGTGATGATGTTGATGATGCCACCCGAAGCCCCGGCACCGTAGATGCTGCTCGCGCCGGACACCACTTCGATGCGCTCGATGCTGGCGGGCGAGATACTGTTGAGTTGACGGAAGTTGTCACGGGTGGCGTTTTGCGACACGCCGTCGATCAACACCAGCATGTTGCGCCCGCGCAAGGTCTGGCCGAAGTTGCTCATCCCGCCGCTGGAGGGGGCCATGCCCGGCACCAGTTGTCCGAGGATATCGGCGACCCGGCGACCGGTACCGCTTTGTTCGCGGATCTGCTGTTCGTCGATGACCTGCACCGAGCCTGGAATCGAAGCGATGCTCGCTTCGCTGCGGGTGGCCGAGACAACAGTGGCTTGCATGTTCAGGACCCCCGGCTGTTCGACTTCTTCGGCCCAGGTTTGGGCGCTGAAGGAACTGAGCAACGGAATAAGCACGGAGAGTTTGGTTCGAGTCATGGTACGGTCTTTTTTTAGTTGTGATGAGTGTTGGTAGATAAAACAGAGGGCTGAGGCATCGACGCCGATGCCCTTGCCCAGCGGATGCCCAAGGCGGCCAGGGCATAGGTCAGGGCAACCAGCCAAAAGCTATGGGCGAGCCCGACCAAGCCCATGCCGATCCCGCCGAGCACGGTTCCCAGCAGCGCCCCGGCTTTCGCCGCGCTGTTGCCCAGGCCCAGGGCAAAACCTTGTTGGCCGGAGGAAACGGTGTTGGCGATCAAGGCATAGGCCACTGGCAACAAGGCCCCTTGCCAGATGCCCCACAGCAGTCGGGTGGCGAGAAAGCCCATCCATTCGTTGGCCAGGGCGGTCACGGCCAATGTCAACGCACACAGCCACGCCACGCCTTCGATGACGCGCAAGGTGTAGACCGACTCCCAGCGATCGAACAGTCGCCCCCACAGCGGTGCAGAGATCGCCAGAGTCGCCGCGCTGGCGGCGTAGGTGGCGCCGATCAGCCATCCGGGGGCCTGCAGCACGTCGGCGACATACAGCGCATAGAAAGGCTGGGGCATCATCTTCGCGGCCTGGATCAGCACGATCACCAGCATGATTGCGCCCAGCCAGCCTTTGGGCAAAGCCACGCTGACGGGCGTTTTCTTGTGCGACGCCCGCGCTGTATCGGCGGGCAGGAAGAAACTGCCCAGTGCACACAACAGGCAAATCAGCGTGGCGCCGTAGCAGAGCAAGGCAAAGCCCGAGATATCCATCAGCC
>JBOICD010000148.1:0-8026 GCA_050739855.1 Pseudomonas sp. | reverse complement strand
GTCTGGCGCCAGATGCGCGCCAGGCCGAGCAGATCGTCGGCAGCGGGGAGTTGGGGCGCTTGTTCTTCAATGAGCATCCAGGCGATGGCGGTGGCGTAGCGCAGGTTGACGGTCAGTTCCAGGTGCGGGCCGCTGAGGAAGGCGTGCTGGCTGGCCAGGCCGCGGACCAGGCTGGCCAGTTCCGGGTCGCGGGCCAGAAACTGGTCCCAGATGCTTTGGTGGCGTAATTCGCCGATACGGTAGAGGCCGTGGCCGCGGCGATCATGCAGGGCTGAGCCGAGTGCGGACTGGCTGGCGGCAATGCCTAGTAGCAGAGCTTCAGCGCTTGGGCTGTGACGACCCAGGTAGATCAGAGTCGGGCGGATGACAAACTGGCTCAACTCGCTCGCGGCGATACCCATAATGCCCTCGAACTTGAATTTGGCCGGCGGGCGCTGGAGCTTGGCAGCTGGAGAGTCGGTCAGGCCCGCCGGAAGCGGCCTCTGCCGCTTGAGTTGAAGTGTAGTGTCATATTCGCGGTGTAAAGGTCTGTTTTTAAAACATTTGCAGCTTTTGGTTATAAATCATATGCCGTGGGGTGATTAGGGCTGGATCCCGGTGGGAGCGGGCTTGCCCCGCGATGAGGCCCTTGAATTTACGGGCATATCCATTTGCCAATGTGGCGCTGAATCACCTTTCCGCCCTTGCGGCGGCTTACTTTTTCAGTCGAAAAAAAGTAAGCAAAATTTTCGCCCCACCAGGGGGCTCTACGCTGCGCTCCGAGTCCCCTCGCTACGGTGTCGCTACGGGCATTGCGAGCTACGAGTTGCAAGCAACTCTACGCTTCGCAACACCTGCGTTCAGCCCTACTGGTTAACGGGGCCGGTGGATCAAAGTCAAAAGCAGATCAAGATCAAGGGCACAATTCGCAGCGCGCATAAAAAAGCCCCGCGAGAGGGCGTAATGCTGTTCACTTAAGAGAAGCGGGGCAAGCCCGGTGGGAGCGGGCTTGTCCCGCGATTGCGTTTTGTCAGGCAAATCGCATCGCGAGGCAAGCTCGCTCCTACCTAAGTGAACAGCATTATGCGAGAGGGCGGGGCTTGAGCTGTTGCAGCGCAGCGGGGTCAGGCAACCAGGGCCTGACGGGTGCGCTCGATGACCGCTTGCAGCGGTTCGGACTGGCTGTACTGCTCGGGGTACAGGCGCTCGCTGTGACGGGCAATGCCGTGCTCGTTGACCAGGGTGAAGCTGAAGCCGCCTTTGCGCGACGCCAGGATCAAGCAGTTCAATGGGGCAAATGCCTGGGAAAGGGTGCGAATCGCAGCCTGAGTATGAATAGAGTGAGTCATAGTTATTGGATGTTCCTGCAATAGACACGGTTTCGATCCGTGCACACTTAAAACGTTCCAGTAACGCCGGGATTTAGTCTGGGCGAAGAACCTGACTGGAACAGGGCAGCCAGTTTTGGGCGCATTTATCATGTGGCGCTGGGGCTGACTGGTAGGTACGTCAGAGGGCAGGCAACACACCGGGTCGAGGTTCTATGCCACGGGGTGAAGATCCTGATCAATCTGCAGGTTGGTTCGGTCAGAGTAAGGAGTGATTTACCTGGGAACCATCGAGTGGGCCGGTCCTTGTTTCAACAGGCGCTGTTCCAAGGTGGGCAGGGCACTGTAAGGACTGCTTTGGCCAGAATTGACTTTCAGCTTGGTACTAACGGCCGTAAGACTACAGCAATGGCCGGGTCTTGACAAGGGTTGATGACTTTTCACCAGAGGAGCCGAACAGTATCTCGCGTTTTTTGCCTTCTGTGAAGACCTGGCAAAGGGGCGGAGAGGAAGGGAACGTGCCAAATTCGTGCAGCGAACTGCCTTCCTTTGGGGCGGTTGTGCACACTTGGCGCAATTGATGTCACAGCGCTGCAACAGCACCTGACGGGCCCGCCAATGACTTGACTGAGAGCTTAAGTCAATGAAAAAAAACACTTATTTTAGCTGGTGAAAAAATCGTCAGTTTGAGCCAAGGCCCCATTTCATGGGGGTTTGCGGGGTCCTGGAGGGGGTTGTCCACCGAGTTATCCACAGCTTCTGTGGATTGTCCCGAGCGCTTGCTCTAGGACGGGCGTACCAGCTTTTTCCGATGTGTCCGACAATCAGAGCGTGGACTTCTGTCAGAAGAAAATGCTGCGGCCAGCGTCAATAAACCAACACAGAAATATTTTGAAAAAAGTATCGAAAGGGCTCGGGCCATTGTCAGAAAAATGGAGTAGAGTGGCGCGCCTCTCGAGTTGCCTTCGCTGTTGGTTATGAAGTTTCGCGCCAAAATCCCCGCCATTTCTTCCGCTCCACCGCCCTTGCCAGAGCCCCAGCGTTTCACCTTGAAGGTCGCTTTGTGGCTGCTCGACAATCCGCGCCTGGGTGACAACCCCAACGTCAAGCATTTTGCCGGGCGCTTGCTCAAGCAACCTGCACGTCAAGGCGTGGTGGTCGCGCAAAGCCGTCTGGGGCAGATGCTCTGTCGTGATTGCGGCAATGCCCGCGACCGGCGCATTGGCCACGATCTGCTGCGTCAGGCCGCGCGTGCCGGAGACCGGCGTGCGCAGCTTGAATACGGCCGCTTGTGCGCTCAGGCGCAGAGCAATGAACCCGAACAGGCCCGCTACTGGCTGGAGCTGGCGGCGTCCCAAGGATCCCAGGAAGCCCGGCGCTTGCTCAAGCAACTGCCAGACGCTTGACTGCAGTACAGCGGCAAGGCTGATAAGCTCAGCCGTTGATTTGAGCGGGGGGGTGTTCGGGTGGTAATGGCGTTGGATCTGACCAGCATCGTGCTGGGTATCATGGTGGCCGCAGTGCCCTGCCTGGGCTGGGTGTTTGCCCAGCAACGGCGGCAGGCCGCCCGTGAAGCGCAGGCGGCCTTGTTCGAGGAGCGCCTGGGCAGTGCGCAGATGGCCCAGGAAGGCTTGCTCGCCCAGCTCGACGCCAGTCGCGACGAAATCAGCGACCTGAGTCAGGCCAATGCGGCCAAGCAGGCAACGCTGGCGGCGCAGGGCCGTGAGCTGGAGTTGCTGCAGATCGACCGCGACAACGCCCGCGACGCCGCCCATGCCTGGCAGATCGAACGCAGCGCCCGTGAGGCCGAGCTGCGCCGTCTGGATGCCCACAGCGCGGCCTTGAGCGCCGAGTTGCGTGAACAGCAGGAAAGCCATCAGCAGCGTCTGGACGATCTTCAGGGCTCTCGTGATGAACTGCGCGCCCAGTTCGCGGAAATGGCAACCAAGATCTTTGACGAGCGTGAGCAACGATTCGCCCAGACCAGCCAGCACCATCTGGGGCAATTGCTCGACCCGCTCAAGGAGCGCATCCAGGCGTTCGAGAAGCGGGTTGAAGACAGCTACCAGCAGGAAGCCCGCGAGCGCTTTTCCCTGGCCAAGGAACTGGAGCGCCTGCAACAGCTCAACCTGCGCTTGAGCGATGAGGCCACCAACCTGACTCAGGCGCTGAAGGGCCAGAAGACCCAGGGTAACTGGGGCGAACTGATTCTGGAGCGGGTGCTGGAGCACGCGGGGCTGGAAAAGGGCCGCGAATACCAGACCCAGGTCAGCCTCAAAAGTGCTGACGGCGAGCGCTTCCAGCCGGATGTGCTGATCATGTTGCCGGGTGACAAGCAGGTGGTGGTCGACTCCAAGGTCAGCCTGACCGCCTATCAACAGTACGTTGCCGCTGACGACAGCGAGATCGCCCAGGCGGCGCTCAAGCAGCACGTGCTGTCGTTGCGCAACCATGTCAAAGGATTGTCGGGCAAGGATTACAACCGTCTGGAAGGCTTGCACAGCCTGGATTTCGTTCTGCTTTTCGTGCCGATCGAGGCGGCGTTTTCCGCAGCGCTGCAGGCCGAGCCGAACCTGTTCCAGGAAGCCTTCGACCGGCAGATCGTGATCGTCAGCCCAACCACCTTGCTGGCGACCCTGAGGGTGATCGACAGCCTGTGGAAGCAGGAGCGCCAGAGCCAGAATGCCCGGGAAATCGCCGAGCGTGCGGGCTGGCTGTACGACAAGTTCGTGTTGTTCATCCAGGACCTGGACGAACTGGGCAATCGCCTGCAACAGGTGGATAAAGCCTACAGCGCCGCGCGCAACAAGCTCTGTGAAGGCCGCGGCAACCTGATCAGCCGCAGCGAACAGCTCAAATTGCTCGGTGCCCGCGCCAGCAAGAGCCTGCCGGCCGACTTGCTGGAACGGGCCATGAGCGAAGGCGACCCGCTGGCCGCCAGTGCCCTTACTGGACCAGGCTCAGATGCCGATTGAGCAGGGCGCGCAAGGCCGCCGGCTTGACCGGCTTGGCCAGGTAGTCGAGGCCGGCGGCATGCACCTGGCCGACTGTCTCGCTGCGCCCATCGGCACTGATCACCACGCCAGGCACCGGTTCGCCCAGGCGCGTGCGTAGCCAGGCCATCAGTTCGGTACCGGTTTCGCCATCGTCCAGGTGGTAGTCGACCAACGCCAGGTGCGGACGCATGCCCTTGTTCAACAGGGCATCGCACTCTTCGCGGTTGCGCGCGGTCCAGACCTGGCAACCCCAGCGGCTGAGCAGGCTGTTCATGCCGATCAGAATGCTGTCTTCGTTGTCGATGCACAGCACCTGCATCCCCGCCAGTGGCTGCCCAGCTTGCTCGGCCGGGGTGACGACGGCCGCAGCCGGTGTCGTGGCCAGTGGCACGCTGACGCGGAACACGCTGCCTTTGCCGGGCCAGGAGCGCACTTCCAGGGAATGGCCGAGTACCCGGCACAGGCCGTCGGCGATCGCCAGGCCCAGGCCCAGACCTTTTTCGGCGCGGGTCTGGTGGCTGTCCAGGCGTTTGAACTCTTCGAAGATCACCTGCAGCTTGTCGTCGGCAATGCCCGGGCCGCGGTCCCAGACTTCCAGCCACAGCTTGCCGCTGTTGCGGCGTACCCCAAGGAGGATCGGGCTCTTGCCGTAACGGAAGGCGTTGGTCAGGAAGTTCTGCAGGATCCGCCGCAACAGTTTCATATCGCTGTGCACCCGCAGGCGACTGCCGCGCAGGCGGAAATCCAGGCCCTGTTGCTGGGCCAGTACCTTGAATTCGGCGCCGAGTGTGTCAAACAGCTCGTTGAGGGCAAAGGGTTTCGGATCGGGGGTGATCTTGCCGTTTTCCAGGCGCGAGATATCGAGCAGGTCGCTGATCAGCTCCTCGGCCGAGCGCAGTGAGCTGTCCATGTGCTGGACCAGTTGCTGGGCGTCTGCCGAGAATCCGTCGCCCTGGTGGGAGAGGGCGGCAGAGAACAGCCGGGCAGCGTTCAGCGGTTGCATCAGGTCATGGCTGACGGCCGCCAGGAAGCGGGTCTTGGACTGGTTGGCGGCTTCGGCGTGACTTTTCGCTTCGGTCAGCGCCTGGTTCAGTTGCGACAGCTCCTGGGTGCGTTCGGCGACCCGTTGTTCAAGGCCTTCGTTGGCATCCTTGAGCGCCTGTTCGGCTTCGCGGAACGGGGTGATGTCGGTGAAACTCATGACGAAACCGCCGCCGGGCATGGGGTTACCGATCAGCTCGATGACCCGGCCGTTGGGGAACAGCCGTTCGGAGGTGTGCGCACGGCCCTGGCGCATCCAGTGCAGGCGGCGGGCCACATGCACCTGGGCTTCGCCGGGGCCGCACAGGCCGCGTTCGGCGTTGTAGCGGATGATGTCGGCGATCGGCCGGCCGACGCTGATCAGGCCGTCGGGATAGTTGAACAGTTCCAGGTAGCGGCGGTTCCAGGCCACCAGCAGCAGGTTCTGGTCGACCACGCTGATGCCCTGGCTGATGTTCTCGATCGCGCCTTGCAGCAGGGCGCGGTTGAACTGCAGCACTTCCGAGGCTTCGTCGGCGATACGCACCACGTCCTCAAGTTGCATGTCACGGCCTTCGATGGCCGCCTTGACCACGGCACGGGTCGAGGAGGTGCCGAGCACCCCGGCCAGCAGGCGTTCGGTGTGCTCGATCCAGTCACCGTCGGCGTTCTGGTTAGGGTTGAAGCCCTTGCCCTGGCGGTAGGCAAAGCGGATGAAGCTTTGCCGCGCGCGTTCTTCACCGACAAAGCGCGCCGCGAGTGTGAGCAGGTCGTCGATCTGCACCGCCAGCAACGAGCGGCTGTTGGGCCGGGCGCTGGTCTGTTGGCCGATGAAGCGTCCGGCCTGCCAGTGTTCGGAAACCCGCGTACGGGAAAGGATCGACACCCAGGCGAACAAAGTGAAGTTGCCGGCCAGCGACAACACCACACCTTGAGTCAGCGGCGTGATCGGCAGGTTCAGCGGGTTGCCGTGCAGCCAGGCAAGGCCTGGGAACAGCTCCAGCGGCCAGCCCACGCTATGCGCGGCAATCGGCAGCACCAGGGTGTAAAACCACAGGAACACGCCAGCGGCGAGACCGGCGAACACACCACGACGGTTGGCCTGTTTCCAGTACAGCGCGCCGAGCATGGCCGGGGTCAGCTGGGTCACGGCGGCGAAGGCGATCTGGCCGATGGTGGCCAGGCTGGCAGTGGAACCCAGCAAGCGGTAGCTGACATAGGCCAACAGCATGATCACCACAATGGTCACCCGGCGTACCGAGAGCATCCAGTGGCGGAACACTTCGAACGGCCGCTCGGCGTTATTGCGCCGCAGTAGCCAGGGCAGCAGCATGTCGTTGGAGACCATGGTCGACAGCGCCACGGCTTCGACGATCACCATGCCGGTGGCCGCCGAGGCGCCACCGATGAACGCCAGCAGGGCCAGGGCCGGATGGGCTTCGGCCAGGGGCAGGCTGATGACATAGGAGTCGGGCATCACCCCTGGCAGCAGCATCTGCCCGGCCAGGGCGATCGGTACCACGAACAGTGCAGCGAGGATCAGGTAGGTCGGGAACACCCAGCGCGCCAGGCGCAGGTCCTGCGGCTCGATGTTTTCGACCACGGTGACATGGAACTGCCGTGGCAGGCAGATGATTGCCATCATCGCCACCCCGGTCTGCACCACCATCGACGGCCAATTGATGGTCTCGTTCCAGAAGCCTTCCAGGCGCGGGGCCAGTTGTGCCTTGCTGAACAGGTCGTCGAAACCGTTGAACAGGCCGAAGGTGACAAAGGCACCGACGGCAAGAAACGCCAGGAGTTTGACCAGCGACTCGAAGGCAATCGCCAGGACCATGCCGCGGTGGTGTTCGGTGACATCCAGGCTGCGGGTACCGAAGACGATGGAGAACAAAGCCAGCACCAGCGACACCACCAGCGCGGTGTCCTGCACACGGCTGCCGGTGGCGTCGGCACTGGCGCCGATCAGCAGGTTGACGCCGAGCACGATGCCTTTGAGCTGCAAGGCGATATAAGGCAGAACGCCGACCAGGCAAATCAGCGCCACCACCACCGCCAGAGACTGGGATTTACCGTAGCGGGCGGCAATGAAGTCGGCAATCGAGGTGATGTTTTCCTGCTTGCTGATCAGCACCATCTTCTGTAGCACCCAGGGCGCGAACAGCAGCAACAGCACCGGGCCGAGGTAGATCGGCAGGAACGCCCAGAGTTGTTCGGCCGCCTGGCCGACGGCGCCGAAAAAAGTCCAGCTGGTGCAGTACACCGCCAGCGACAGGCTGTACACCCAGGCACGCAGGCGCGGTGGCAGCGGCGTCTTGCGGCGGTCGCCATAGAATGCGATAGCGAACATGATGGCCATATAGGCCAGGGCGACCACGGCGATCAGCCCACTGGACAGCGACATGACTACTCCGAAACAAAAAACAGCCGTCAGTGTAACGGCGAACCTCGATCAATCAGTCTGGCACGCCGTTGGCGCTTCGTCAGCGCCGACCATGGTAGCAGTGGCAGAGCGTCGCAGGGCCCTCGGCCATCGCGGGGCAAGCCCGCTGCTACAGCCGGTGGGAGCGGGCTTGTCCCGCGAAAGAGGTCAGCGCCGAGCCCCCAGGTAATAAAACAACGCCGCCAGCAGCACCGAGCCAATCAATAGATAGAAGGTGGCCGCCGGCACCAGATGCGCCAGGGCAAAACCGCAGATCACCG
>JBOICD010000147.1:0-8071 GCA_050739855.1 Pseudomonas sp. | reverse complement strand
GGCTTGCCCCGCGATAGCGATCACAGCCGAAACGCCCGCACCGCCGTGTTCAACTCGCCCCCTAGCCTGAGCAACTGCTCGCCCTGCTCACGCCCTTCACCGATACGTTGCAAGTTGTCTTCACCCAGGTCATGAATCCGCTCGCTGTGGTCGCGAATCTCGCTGACCGCACCGCTTTGTTGGGCGGTGACGTCGGCAATCCGTACCGCCGTGGCAGAGATGGTCTGGATCGCTGCAACGATTTCATCCAGCGCACCATCGGCGGCCTGGGCCTTGTCAGCGGTTGCTTCGGCGTGTTCGAGTTGCGCACGCATGCCCTCTACCGACTCGCGCGCGGCTTGCTGCAGGCGGCCTATCAGGGTCTGGATTTCGCCAGTGGCACCCGTGGTGCGCTGAGCCAGCGAGCGCACTTCTTCGGCCACGACGGCAAAGCCGCGACCCATTTCCCCGGCGCGTGCAGCTTCAATCGCAGCGTTCAGGGCCAGCAGGTTGGTTTGTTCGGCAATCGAGCGAATGACCGTGAGCACACCGCCGATGGTGGCCGACTCTTCGGCCAGTTGTTCGATCATCTGGGCATTGCCTTGCACTTCATCGACCAGTGCGCGCAAGCCGGTCAGGCTCTGACCAATCACCGCCTGGCCTTGTTCCACCGCGCGTCCGGCATCGCGACTGGCGTCGGCGGCCTGGCTGGCATCGCCGGCGACCTGCAGGATGGTTGCTTCCAGCTCGCCCAGGGCATCGCGGATCTGTGCGGTGTCACCGGCCTGACGCTCGGCGCCTTCATGCAGGGCGCTGCTCATGCCGGCCAGGGCATGACTGCTGCCCGCGACCTGTTCAGCATTGCTGCGAATGGTTCCGACCAGTTCCACCAGGTACAGGCGCAGGCGGTTGAGTGAATCCTGGATGTCATGCATTTCACGGTTGCTTTTGCCCAAGGCAATGGCCTGGCCGAAGTCACCTTCGGTCCAGCGTGAAAGCGCTGGCGCCAGATTGGTCAGCACCCGTGCCAAGCGCCGTTGCAAGGTGTCGATGAGCAGGGCGATCAGCAGGATCAGGCCAATCATCAAGCCCTGGATCAGCCGCACTTCACCCTGGATCGTGGCGTGCTGGCTGCGCACCAGCGGCTCAAGGGCGGCAATCGCCTGCTGCACGGCGTCAATCTGCTGATGAGTGCGGTTGGCCAGTTCGCTGCGACGCTGGATCTGTTCGCGGGTGCGTTGCAGTTCGCCAGGGTAGCGTTTGAGCAGGCTGTTCAGTTCCCGTTTGAGGGCGACGCCAGTGTCTTCGGCTGCGCTGTCGCTTTGCGTCTCCAGGCCCATCAGGGCGGCAAAGTCATCGGCATTCGATTCACCGGCGGCGGTGACGCCGAGCAGCGGCAGTTCATCGAGCGCCAGGGCCTGGGCGAGCATCTGTTGCAGCTCACGCTCGACCTCGTCCGCCAGTTCGCTGCGGCCACTGCTGACCAGCTTGTCGCGGGCCAGCGACAGCCGCGAGAGGTGCAGTGCGGCGCGTAATAGCGGCGCGGCATAGCGCCCGGCATCGCCGTGGGTGCTGCTCTGGGCGTAGCCGGCCAGTTGATCGAGGCTTGCGCCCAGCTCGCGTTCGGCCTGGAGTAACAAGGCCTGCGGGTCGCCGGCCAGTTTGCCGGCCGCCAACAGCTCGTTGCCAGCAAACCCTTGCAGGCTGTCCAGGCTCGGGCGTAAGGAAGCGGACAGTGCCGGGGGCAGTTGCTTGAGCTCCTCCTGCAAGGCGCTGGTGGCCTGAATCGCAGTGGCGTGGCGCAAGGCGTCGCCGCTGTTGAGGTAGTCGAGGATGTTGCGGGCCGCCTGGTTCTGGAACTGCTGCGACAGCGACAGGTAACGCTCCATGATCTGGTAGGGGCGTTCCAGGGCGCGCTGCGACCACCACAGGGTGGCGCCCAGGGCGATACAGACGGTAACCAGCAACAGGGTGTTGAAATTGGTGAGCAGCTTCAGGCGCATGTCCAGGGTCTACCAACGGCCGAATGGTAAGCCCCTGAAGTTATTGCGTTTTTGTGACCGGGTTATGACGAAGTCAGGCGTTCGGTTAAATAAAGTGGCATTTTGCCTTGATCAGTCGACGCGTTGCACCCGGTTGCGCCCGGCCCCTTTGGCCCGGTACAGGGCTTCGTCGGCGGCGGTGGCCATGCTCAGGGCGTCGAGCTCATCGCTCAATTGCACCACTCCAGCGCTGAACGTGCAGGACAGGTCCCGCGGTTGCGCAGGGTAGTGGATCTCGGCAAAGCGGCGGCGGATTTCATCCAGCACTTTATGCGCTGCCGTCAGGTCGGTGTTGGGCATGACGATGGCGAACTCTTCACCGCCATAGCGGCCGATGAAGTCAGTCTTGCGCAGGCGCTGCTTGAGAAACAACGCCAGGCTCTTGATCACCCGGTCGCCCATGGGGTGGCCATGGCTGTCATTGACCTTCTTGAAGTGGTCGATGTCGAGCATGGCAAAGCTCAGCGGCTGTTCTTCGCGGCAGGCGCGGAAGCTGCAGTCTTCGAGCAGTTGCAGGATATGGGTGTGGTTATACAGGCCGGTCAGGCTGTCGCGGACCATCCGCGCCTTGAGATTGCGCGCACGTGCTGCACGGTTGCGTACCGTGGTGATCAGGTGGCGTGAGCGGATCGGCTTGGTCAGGAAGTCATCGCCGCCTTCGCTCATGGCGTCGAGCTGCTTGTCCAGGTCATCCTCGGCGGACAGGTAGATGATCGGCACGCTGACATAGCGGTCATTGTGACGAATCACCTTGGCCAGCTCCGTACCGGTGCAATCGGGCATGTACATGTCGAGGATGATCAGGTCGGGCTGGAAGTCGGCCAGCTCGGCCATGGTGCGGATCGGCTCGGTCAGGGTCCGGGTGACGATGCCGGCACTGTTGAGCAGGCGCTCGGTGTGCATGGCCTGGGCCCGGGAGTCGTCGATGATCAGCACCTTGAAGGGTTCGTACTGGGTGACGCTGGTCAACAGCTCGACTTTCTCCAGCAGGCTGGACACTTCCAGGGTACTGGTCAGGAACTCCTGGCCGCCAGCACGCACCGCGGCCAGACGCGTGGGCGTGTCGGTTTCATCCAGGCTGAAGAACAGCAACGGCACCCGCTGCTCCAGGCCTTGCTGGGCCTGGGCGGCCAGTTGCAAGCCGACACCGCTGCCGGTGAAGTCGACATCCATGACGATGGCCGCTGGTAACCGCTCGCTCATCGAAGCACGAAACGCATCGGCGCTGTACAAGGCTTGTACGCCGAGGCCGAAGAACTCCAGTTGCTGAGCCAGGCGCTCGGCGCGGTCATGGTCCTGGAGCATGATGTAGACCGGCTTGCGCAAGGGCGGCAACGGCACCTGCTCGAGCTGGTCGCCCTGGCGCAGGCCGGTGCGTGACAGGCGCTGCATCAGCCGGTTGAGTTCGCTGATCAGGTGGCTGCTCAAACGCGCGCTGTTGGCCTCGACGGCCTCCAGGGTCTGGCCGATGGCCTCGGCCAGCTCACTGTGCTCAGGTTGTTCGAAGCGCGCGGCGTAGCGCTGTAGACGCAGGTTGGCCTCGCACAGTTCGCCCAGATCGCCAGTCGACCACTCGCTGCGCTGCAGGCGCTGCCAGATCTCGAGTATCTGCCGAGCCTGGTGAATCACCCGCTGGGCAAAATGTTGCTTGAGGCGTTCACGATTGGGGTCTTCTGGCTCGGTCATGTCCTGACTACTTATAAGGGGTGAGGCAGTTCGAGTGATGGCTCTATGCTAGCACCACTTTCTGGACAATCGAGTGCCTTGTATCAATTATCTGTACAGGTTTGTTATTCATTTGCTGACTCGATAGTCGCTTATGCGAACCGACCCGCTTGATTTATAGTGCAGCGATACTTGCCGACCCCGGCAGGCGGCGCACCGTGGAAATACCGCACAGCGCCGGCACGAAGCCCGGGGGTTGCGGTCGAACCCCTTGAACCGACGTGACAAGAAAGGACAATGCCATGCTGGACTGGAAAAACCGTACAGGCAAAGCCGAAACGCGCGAGCGGGTCGAGCCCCGCAGTGCCGCCACCCGCAGTTACTTCGGCGGATTGTTCTTCAGCCGTGCCCTGGGCACGCTGATTGGCCTGTACCTGCTGGTGTGTATCGGCCTGGGTTGGTACTGGAGCGCTGAGCCGGACCTGTTCCCGGTCCAGCAGAATGCCCAGGCTGCCGCCGAGAAGACCGGCCAGCAGATGGTCGTTGGCTACACCACCGTAGAAACCCTCAAGACCGTTGCGGGCACCTTGCTGCACAAGCCAGGTGGTTACATTTCCAACGACCGCTTCCCGCCTGGCTTGTGGATGGACAACATGCCCAGCTGGGAATACGGCGTGCTGGTCCAGGTCCGCGACCTGAGCCGGGCCCTGCGCAAGGACTTCGCCCGCTCGCAGTCGCAGTCCACTGAAGATGCGGACCTGGCCAAGGCCGAACCGCGCTTCAACTTCGACAACAAGAGCTGGATCCTGCCGTCGAGCGAGTCGGAGTTCCAGGAAGGCATCAACTCCCTGAGCCGCTACCAGAAGCGCCTGGCCTCGCCGGATCAGCAAGGCGCGCTGTTCTACACCCGTGCCGACAACCTCAACAACTGGCTGGGCGACGTTGCCACCCGCCTGGGCTCGCTGTCGCAGCGCCTGTCGGCCAGCGTCGGCCGGGTCAAGCTCAACAGCACCCTGAAGACCGAGTCTGTGGTTGCCGGCCAGGCGCCGCAGCTGGATGAAGAAGTGGTCGAAACCCCGTGGCTGCAGATCGACAACGTCTTCTATGAAGCCCGTGGTCAGGCCTGGGCGCTGTCGCACCTGCTGCGCGCCATCGAAGTGGATTTTGCCGATGTACTGGCGAAGAAGAACGCCACAGTCAGCGTGCGGCAGATCATTCGTGAGCTGGAGGCCTCCCAGGAGCCGCTGTGGAGCCCGATGGTGCTCAATGGCAGCGGCTTCGGCATGTGGGCCAACCACTCGCTGGTCATGGCCAACTACATCTCCCGCGCCAACGCGGCGGTGATCGACCTGCGCCAACTGCTGTCGCAAGGCTGACCGGTGACTATCTCCAGACAAGAGGCGGCGCACCGCGCGGCCTCCGATGCCGAGCTGATCGCCTGGGTCGACGAGCACGATCAGCTGCTGGGTGCATTGCCTCGCGCCGAGTTGCGCGAGAAGGGCCTGATCGGACGCGGCACTTACATTCTGTTGTTCAACTCGGCCGGTGAGTTGTGCGTGCACCGGCGCACCGAGAGCAAGGCCATTTACCCGGGTTACTGGGATGTGGCCGCCGGTGGCATGGTCCAGGCCGACGAAAGCTTTGCCGAGTCGGCTGCCCGCGAACTGGAAGAAGAGCTGGGTGTGGCCGGGGTCGAGTTGACTGCCCACGAGCGTTTTTTCTTCGACCAGCCCGGCAACCGCCTCTGGTGCGCGGTGTTTTCGGCGGTCTGGGACGGGCCTTTGCGCCTGCAACCCGAGGAGGTCAGCGAAGCGCGCTTTCTGCCGCTCGAACAGGCCCTGGCCGACAGCCGGCAACAGCCGTATTGCCCAGATTCCCTGGCGGCTTTGCAGCGCTACATCGACCGTCGGGCCTGAAGTCGCGAATCCTGTGCAAATTGGCGCAGTTTTGTACTTAGCATCTGCACAAATTATCGTTACACTGCGCGGCCTTTTAAGGCTGCCGTACCCTGGGTTCGGCAGTTGCGCTGCCCCTGCCAGAGTGGGGCTTCGCGGTCGGTACCCTGCCCGGGGCGCCGACCAGTTTTTGTCCTCACCGTACGAGGATCAAAAGTGGCCAAAAAAGCCGCATCATTCGCCGCCCTCGGTGGCCTGGTGTTCTCCACTGATGCAGGTCGGCATTGTCCGGACTGCAGCAAACCCATAGATGCCTGCATCTGCAAACAGACGCTCATCCCCGAAGGCGATGGCATTGCTCGCGTGCGCCGCGAAAGCAAAGGCCGTGGCGGCAAGACGGTGACGACCATCAGCGGTGTACCGCTGCCCCTGGAACAGCTCAAGGATCTGGCCAGCACGCTCAAGCGCCGCTGCGGAACCGGCGGCGCGTTGAAAGACGGGGTCATCGAAATCCAGGGCGATCACGTCGAGCTGTTGTTGGCAGAGCTGATCAAACAAGGCTTCAAAGCGAAAAAGTCCGGCGGCTGAAGACTGCATCGCGATTTTTTGCAATTCGCTTTCTAAACTCGTTCCCGTAGGAAGGGTCTATCCCTGAACACGGAAAATCGTCATTTCCAGGTTTTACACTGCGCCCGCCGTCCGTGGGCCGGTGTTATTCGACTTTTTATATAGGGGACTTCAATGTCCGTACGACGCACACGCAAAGATGATGGCAGCCAATGGACAGTTGCGGACAGCCGCAGTGTTTACGGGATTCGCCATTGGGGGGCCGGTTACTTCGCAATCAACGAGGCCGGCCGCGTCGAAGTCCGCCCCAACGGGCCTGGCAGCGCACCGATCGATCTTTACGAGCAGGTCGACGAGCTGCGCAAGAGCGGCCTGTCGCTGCCGCTGCTGGTCCGCTTCCCAGACATCCTGCAAGACCGCGTGCGCCAGCTGACCGGTGCGTTCGACGCCAACATCGCGCGGCTGGAGTACCAGAGCCAGTACACCGCGCTGTACCCGATCAAGGTCAACCAGCAGGAAGCGGTGGTGGAAAACATCATCGCCACCCAGAACGTGTCCATCGGTCTTGAGGCCGGTTCCAAGCCTGAACTGCTGGCGGTACTGGCGCTGGCGCCAAAAGGCGGGACCATTGTCTGCAACGGTTACAAGGACCGTGAGTTCATTCGTCTGGCGCTGATGGGCCAGAAGCTTGGCCACAACGTGTTCATCGTCATCGAGAAAGAGTCGGAAGTGGCGCTGGTGATCGAAGAAGCCGCCGACCTCAAGGTCAAGCCGCAGGTCGGTCTGCGCGTGCGCCTGTCGTCGCTGGCGTCGAGCAAGTGGGCGGATACCGGTGGCGAGAAATCCAAGTTCGGCTTGTCGGCCGCGCAGTTGATTTCGGTGGTCCAGCGCTTCCGTGACGCCGGCCTGGATCAGGGCATCCGTCTGCTGCACTTCCACATGGGTTCGCAGATCGCCAACCTGGCCGACTACCAGCATGGTTTCAAGGAAGCGATCCGTTACTACGGCGAGCTGCGCGCCCTGAACCTGCCGGTCGATCACATCGACGTCGGCGGTGGCCTGGGGGTCGACTATGACGGTACCCATTCGCGCAACGCCAGCTCGATCAACTACGACATGGACGATTACGCCGGTGTCGTGGTCGGCATGCTCAAAGAATTCTGCGATGCCCAGGGCCTGCCGCATCCGCACATCTTCTCCGAGAGCGGCCGCTCGCTGACGGCCCACCACGCCATGCTGGTGGTGCAGGTCACCGACGTCGAGAAACACAACGACGAAGTGCCGGTGATCGACAACAAGGAAAGCCTGCCCGAGACCGTACAGTGGCTGGCCGACCTGCTCGGTCCGACCGATATCGAGATGGTCACCGAGACCTACTGGCGTGCCACTCACTACATGAGCGACGTGGCGGCCCAGTACGCCGACGGCAAAATCACCCTGGCCGAGAAAGCCCTGGCCGAGCAGTGCTACTTCGCTGTCTGCCGTCGCCTGCACAACTCGCTCAAGGCCCGTCAGCGTTCGCACCGTCAGGTGCTGGATGAGCTCAACGACAAGCTTGCCGACAAGTACATCTGCAACTTCTCGGTGTTCCAGAGCCTGCCGGACACCTGGGCCATCGGCCAGGTCCTGCCGATCCTGCCGCTGCATCGCCTCGACGAAGAGCCGATGCGCCGTGCGGTGCTGCAGGACCTGACCTGCGACTCCGATGGCAAGATCAACCAGTACGTCGACGAGCAGAGCATCGAGACCAGCCTGCCGGTGCACGGAATCAACGAGGGTGAGGATTATCTGCTGGGGATTTTCCTGGTCGGTGCCTACCAGGAGATTCTCGGTGACATGCACAACCTGTTCGGTGACACCGACTCGGTGAACATCTACCAGAACCCTAACGGCAGCGTGTACCACGCCGGTATCGAGACCCAC
>JBOICD010000146.1:0-8083 GCA_050739855.1 Pseudomonas sp. | reverse complement strand
CCCTCAAGCAGGTCGAGTTTGTTATAGACCTCGAGGATCGGCAAGCCTTCTGCACCAATCTCCCCCAACACCGCCATGACTTGCTCGATCTGCTCCATGCGCTCAGGCTCATGGGCATCGATCACATGCAACAGCAGATCAGAGTTGCTCGATTCTTCGAGCGTAGCCCGAAAAGCTTCGACCAGCTTGTGTGGCAGGTGGCGAATGAAACCCACGGTATCGGCCAGCACGATCGGCCCGACGTCGTCGAGCTCAAGCCGGCGCAGGGTCGGGTCGAGAGTCGCGAACAACTGGTCGGCCGCGTAGACCTCGGATTGGGTCAGGGCATTGAACAGGGTCGATTTGCCGGCGTTGGTGTAGCCGACCAGGGAGACGGACGGGATATCTGCCCGTTTACGCCCGCGGCGAGCCTGCTCGCGCTGGCTACGGACCTTCTCCAGCCGCGCCTTGATCTGGCGCAGACGCACCCGCAACAGGCGCCGGTCGGTTTCCAGCTGGGTCTCACCCGGGCCGCGCAGACCGATACCGCCTTTCTGCCGCTCAAGGTGTGTCCAGCCGCGTACCAGCCGCGTGCTCATGTACTCAAGCTGAGCCAGTTCGACCTGCAGCTTGCCTTCATGGGTACGCGCCCGCTGGGCGAAGATGTCGAGAATCAGACCGGTGCGGTCAAGCACGCGACACTCGAAGACTCGTTCGAGGTTACGTTCCTGACTGGGGGTGAGGGTGTGATTGAAAATCACCAAATCTACCTGCTCGGCGCTGACCAGGTCGCGCAATTCCTCGACCTTGCCACTGCCAATCAGGTATTTGGCGCTGGGCTGATGTCGCGCCACATTGGCGAACGCGACGATATCGGCCCCAGCCGACAGTGCCAGTTCCCGAAACTCCTGCGGATCTTCGCGCGCCTCAGGGTTCTGACCTTCCAAGTGAACGAGGACCGCCCGTTCACCACCACCGTGGCGCTCAAAGAACAAAGCAGACTCCTATCAGGCGTTACCTGGCTCAGCGTCGCCATGCTCGGATTCGGTTGCGCTTGGCAGACGGATCGGACGCACAGGGACAACTGTCGAGATGGCGTGCTTGTAAACCATCTGACTGACGGTGTTTTTCAGCAGGATCACGAACTGGTCGAAGGATTCGATCGTGCCTTGCAGCTTGATGCCGTTAACCAGATAGATCGAAACCCCAACTTTTTCTTTTCTCAAAGTATTCAAGTAAGGGTCTTGTAGCGAATGCCCTTTTGACATATGCCGCACTCCTGTAAGGATCAATAGTAAAAAAATCAAAGAAAAACTGATGGCTCAAGCCGCCCCACCCCAAGGATAGACGGCAATTGCAAGGACTCAGCTCAATATGGAGACCGATCCCAGGTATTTCAAGGTGCGAGACAGATTGTCGCAAGCCAGGCTGTCCAACCAGTGCAGGTCAGCCCAACTACGCAACCAGGTGAATTGCCGTTTCGCCAATTGGCGAGTGGCAATAATGCCGCGCTCCCGCATTTCAACCGATGTTAACTTGCCATCAAGATGATCCCAGACCTGGCGATAACCAACCGCCCGTATAGACGGCAGTCCCGCGTGCAAGTCACTTCTGGCTCGCAGCAATCGGACCTCGTCAACGAAGCCCTGTTCCAGCATTTGCCCAAATCGTAGCGCAATCCGTTCGTGCAATACGTGACGATCATTCGGCGCAATGGCCAGGCTGGCGACAGTATAGGGCAAATGACCCGCCGCCGAAGGGCCTGCGGCGCTACTTTCCGCGGATTGACGCTGGCGATGAGCCGTCATTGTCAGGCCGCTGACCCGATAAACCTCGAGCGCACGGATCAGGCGCTGGGGGTCATTGGGGTGAATTCTCGCCGCCGACTCCGGATCAACCGCCGCCAACTGCTGGTGCAGCCCGTGCAGTCCGAGGCGTTCGGCCTCTTCTTCGAGTTCGGCGCGCACCTGCGGGTCGGCCGCAGGCATGTCGGCCAG
Organism: Pseudomonas sp.; assembly: GCA_050739855.1. GTDB lineage: Bacteria > Pseudomonadota > Gammaproteobacteria > Pseudomonadales > Pseudomonadaceae > Aquipseudomonas. The sequence goes on along the minus strand of JBOICD010000146.1, from coordinate 6,107 downwards.
GCCTTCGAGCAGAGCCTTGTAATAGAGCATGGTGCCACCGACCAGCAGCGGTATTTTGCCGCGTGCGGTGATATCGGCCATGGCCTCCAGCGCATCACGACGAAAATCGGCAGCCGAGTAGCTCTGGGCCGGGTCGAGAATATCGATCAGGCGGTGCGGATGGGCAGCCAGCACTTCTTTAGAGGGCTTGGCCGTGCCAATGTCCATGCCCCGATAGACCAGCGCCGAATCGACGCTGATCAACTCGCAAGGCAGTACCTTGGTCAGCTCGATGGCCAGATCGGTCTTGCCCGCCGCAGTCGGGCCCATCAGGAATATTGCGGGAGGTTTGCCACTCATTTTATCGACCGCGCAGGAACAGTTTGTCCAGATCGTCCAGGCCCAGCTGGGTCCAGGTCGGTCGGCCATGGTTGCATTGGCCGCTGCGCTCGGTGTTTTCCATGTCGCGCAGCAGGCCGTTCATTTCTGCCAGCGCCAGGCGCCGGTTGGCGCGGATGGCACCGTGGCAGGCCATGGTGCCGAGCAGTTCGTTCAAGTGCGCCTGAATCCGGTCGCTGGTGCCGTATTCCATCAGGTCGGCCAGCACATCCTGGACCAGGCGATTGGCTTCGGCCTGCTTGAGCAGTGCCGGGATCTGGCGGATCGCCAGGCTTTCCGGGCCCAGGCGTTGCAATTCGAAGCCCAGGCGCTGGAACCATTCGGCATGCTCTTCGGCGCAATCGGCCTCACGCTGGCTCAGCGCCAGGGACTCGGGCACCAGCAGCGGCTGGCCGCTGAGCCCTTCGCTGGCCATGGCCACTTTCAGGCGCTCATACATGATGCGCTCATGGGCCGCGTGCATGTCTACCAGCACCAGACCCACGGCATTCTCGGCAAGGATATAGATACCCTTGAGCTGCGCCAGGGCATAGCCCAGCGGCGGGATATCGCCCTGGCTGTCAGGCAGTGCGACAGGTGCGGCCTCGTTCAGCGGCGCAAAGAATTCACGGTAGACGCTCTGCGCCTCGGCAGCCGGTAGCGCCTGGGCCGGGCGCGGGGTGTACTGATACGGGTAGGCGCCACCGCCGCCACTGCCGTTGCCAGTGCCCATGGGCCGCACGCCCGGCTCGGCCAGCGGCTGCTCAAGCAGGTTGGCCGCCAGGCGCATCTCGCCCTGGGGGCCGAACTCGCCCGCCTGGATACCGCTGGGGCGGATGATTTCACTGGTCGCGGCAGGCGCGGCCAGTTGATCTTCCGGACGCACGTCGGCCAAGGCCCGGTGCAAGGTGCCATAAAGAAAGTCATGGACCATGCGCCCATCACGAAAACGCACTTCATGCTTGGTCGGGTGGACGTTGACGTCGACGCCAGTGGGGTCGACCTCGAAGAACAGCACGAACGTCGGGTGCCGGCCGTTGAACAGTACATCGCGATAGGCCTGACGCACCGCGTGGGCAACCAGCTTGTCGCGCACCGCCCGGCCGTTGACGAAGAAATACTGCAAATCGGCCTGGCTGCGCGAAAAGGTCGGCAAGCCTACCCAACCCCACAGGTGCAAACCGTTGCGTTCGACTTCGATCGGCAACGCCTGCTCAAGAAAACCCGGGCCGCAGATCGCCGCCACACGCCGGGCGCGCGCGGTGTCATCCTGGGCTTCGTGCAGGCTGAGAATGCTTTTGCCATTGTGGCGCAGGTGAAAACCCACATCAAAGCGCGCCAGCGCCAGGCGCCGGATCACTTCCTGCAGGTGATCGAATTCGGTTTTCTCAGTCTTGAGGAACTTGCGCCGGGCCGGGGTGTTGAAGAACAGGTCACGCACTTCTACCGAAGTGCCGACCGGATGCGCCGCCGGCTGCACCCTTGGGGCCATGTCGCGACCTTCGGTTTCCACCTGCCAGGCCTGTTCGGCGTCGCGGGTTCGCGAGGTCAGGGTCAGGCGCGCGACCGAGCTGATCGATGCCAGCGCCTCACCACGGAAACCCAGGCTCATGACCCGCTCAAGGTCTTCCAGGTCGCGAATCTTGCTGGTGGCGTGACGAGCCAGGGCCAGCGGCAGGTCATCGGCGGCGATACCGCCGCCATCATCGCGGACCCGCAGCAATTTCACGCCGCCCTGCTCGACCTCCACGTCGATGCGCCGGGCACCGGAGTCGAGGCTGTTCTCCAGCAACTCCTTGATTACCGACGCCGGGCGCTCGACCACCTCACCGGCGGCGATCTGGTTCGCCAGCCGCGGGCTGAGCAGCTCGATCCGTGCGCTACCGGTCATTGCTGGGACGCCAGGGCAGTAGTAGGGATATGCAGGCTCTGGCCGACCTTCAGCTCATCGGTCTTGAGGTTGTTGGCAGAACGCAGGCTGGCCACGTTGACCTGATACCGCACGGCGATCATCGCCAGCGTCTCGCCCGGCCGCACGCTGTGTTCGCGCGGGCCCTGGGCGATCTTGCCGCTGTCGCGCAGGAAGGCGATGTAAGTGCCTGGCGGCGGGTTTTGCTGGAAGAACTGGCGCACACCGCTATGAATCGAGCGTGCCAACGATTGCTGGTGGCTCGGGGTGGCCAGTTTGGCCGCCTCGTTGGCATTGGAGATAAAGCCGGTTTCCACCAGGATCGACGGGATGTCTGGCGACTTGAGCACCATGAAGCCTGCCTGCTCGACCCGGCGCTTGTGCAACGGCGTGATCCGGCCCATGTTGCCCAGCACCTTCTGCCCGACATTCAGGCTGGAACTCAGCGATGCAGTCATCGACAGGTCAAGCAGCACGCCGGCGAGCATGCGGTCCTTGTCATCGAGGCTGACGTTACCGGCGCCACCGATCAGGTCCGAACGGTTTTCACTGTCGGCCAGCCAGCGCGCGGTTTCCGAGGTGGCGCCACGATCGGACAGGGCGAACACCGAAGCCCCGAAGGCGGCCTTGGACGGTGCGGCGTCGGCGTGGATCGAAATGAACAGGTCGGCACCCTTCTTGCGGGCGATCTCGGTACGCTTGCGCAGCGGAATGAAGTAGTCGCCGGTACGCGTCAGCTCGGCGCGGAAGCCTTTTTCGCTGTTGATCTGACGTTGCAGCTCTTTGGCGATCGACAGCACGATGTCTTTTTCATGCTGACCCTTGGAGCCTATAGCACCCGGGTCTTCGCCACCATGACCGGCATCGATGGCGATAACGATGTCACGCTTGCCATTGGGCACAGGCGTCAGCTTGATTGCCGGCTGCGCTGGCGTCACCGGCACAGCGGGTGCAGTGGCAACCGGAGGGGTTGGCGGTGGTGAGACGGCGTCGGCGGCCTGGTCGAAAAGGTCGACGACCAAACGATTGCCATACTGGGCATTAGGCGCCAGGATGAAACTCTTGGGGGTCACCGACTTGCTCAGGTCAACCACCACACGCAGGTCGGTAGGTGTGCGCTGGGCCGAGCGCACACTGGTAATCGGGGTGTTGGAAGTCGACACGGTCAATGGCGCGGCCAGGGTCGCACCATTGATGTCGATTACCAGGCGATCCGGGGCGGTCAGGGTAAAGACACTGTGCTGCACAGGCCCTGAGAGGTCGAACACCAGCCGCGTGTTATCCGGCGCTCGCCACAAACGCATACTTTTGACTTGCGTGACGGCCAGAGCCTCAACAGTTACCGCCGTAAGCAGCAATCCTACGACCGCAACCAGTGCGCGAATGCGCATACCTATCCCCATTTTCTATTTGAATTCCAAGGCCAGAGCGGCACACCAGGCTTCGCCACGTGCCCCCTGCGGCGACAGGTTGAGCGAACGACCGCTCGCCTGGGGGCTTATGGTAATGGTCAGGTCGGGCTTTGGCAAAATACCCGCCCCCTTTTGGGGCCATTCGAACAGGCACAGGGCATCGTTTTCGAAGTAATCGCGAATACCGATGTACTCAAGCTCTTCAGGATCGACCAGGCGATAGAGGTCGAAGTGGAAGGCGCGGATCTCGCCGATTTCGTAGGGTTCGACCACGGTAAACGTAGGGCTTTTCACCGCCCCTTTGTGCCCGAGACCACGGATGATGCCGCGCGACAGGGTGGTTTTACCCATCCCCAGGTCGCCTTCCAGAAAAATCACGCCGTGACCTTTGGTCACTTCGGCGATACGGGTGCCGAAGCGGACCATGGCCTCTTCGTCGGCCAAAAACAGGGTTACACCTGACACGCTGAATGCTCCTCCAATAAATGACGAATGGCCGGGACCAGATCGCTGGCCGCCAGCCCCCGACCGTGCATGCCCAACCGCTCTCCGGCGCAAGCGTGCAGCCAGACGCCCAGGCAGGCAGCGTCCCAGCTCGACATGCCCTGGGCCAACAACGCCCCCAGCACGCCACTGAGCACATCGCCCAGGCCCGCTCCGGCCATCGCCGGATGCCCCCGGTTGCACAGGGCAAGCTGCCCGGCCGGATCAGCCACCAGGGTGCCGGCGCCCTTGAGCACACAGATGACCGCGTATTTACGCGCAAGTTTGCGTGCTGCTCCGGCGCGATCCGCCTGTACCGCTTCGGTGGACATACCCAGCAGCCTTGCCGCCTCGCCAGGATGCGGGGTGATGATCGAACCCGCCGCCAGCGCCAATGGCGCCCGCGCCAGCAGGTTCAAGGCGTCGGCATCCCACACCTGCGGCAACCGCGCGCTGACGACTGCCGACAGCAAGCTACGCCCCCAGGCCGCCTGGCCGAGGCCGGGGCCGACCACCAACACCGACGCGCGCTCGATAGGGGTCATCAACTGGTTGGCCGAATGTACGCCCAGGCACATCACTTCCGGCAGCCGTGCCAGGGCCGCAGGCACCTGCTCGCTGCGCGTGGCCAGCGAAACCAGCCCGGCGCCACAGCGCAACGCGGCTTCGGCACTGAGCAGAACCGCTCCGCCGGTGCCACGATCGCCGCCAACCACCAGGACATGGCCGAAATCACCTTTTTGCGCCGCAAGCGGGCGCGGCGCGAGGGGCATCAAGGCAACACTGGTGAGGATTTGCGCCTGGTTTGCAGGGTGTTTGGTCTGAGGCATGGGTCAAAGGCTCCGATGTCTGGCAGAATTATACGCACCTGAGTCTGCCTTGCCTTATTTCCCATGTCTGCTGCCACCCCCGATCTTCCCGCACTGGCCCAATCGATCAAGGATTGGGGCAAAGAGCTCGGCTTTGCCCATGTCGGCATCGCCGGGGTGGAGCTGGGCGAGCATGAACAACACCTGCAACGCTGGCTGGAAGCGGGCTATCACGGTGAAATGGACTACATGGGCGCGCATGGCAGCAAACGCTCGCACCCCGAGCAACTGGTGCCTGGCACCCTGCGCGTGGTGTCCCTGCGCATGGACTACCTGCCGGGCGACACGCGCATGGCCCAGCAACTGGCTCAGCCGGAAAAAGCCTACATCTCCCGTTACGCCCTGGGCCGTGACTACCACAAGCTGATTCGCAAGCGCGTACAGCACCTGGCCGAGCGCATCCAGAAAGAAATCGGTCCCTTCGGCTTTCGCGCTTTCGTTGACAGTGCCCCGGTGCTGGAGAAGGCCATCGCCGAGCAGGCCGGCCTGGGCTGGATTGGCAAGAACACCCTGCTGCTCAACCGCAAGGCGGGCAGCTACTTCTTTCTGGCCGAACTGTTTGTCGACCTGCCGCTGCCTGTCGACCCGCCCCAGGTCAGCGAACATTGCGGGCGTTGCACTGCCTGCCTGGACATCTGCCCCACCCAGGCCTTTGCCGGCCCTTACCTGCTCGACGCCCGGCGCTGCATCTCGTACCTGACCATCGAGCTGAAAAGTGCCATCCCCGAAGAGTTGCGCGCGCTGATCGGCAACCGGGTGTTCGGTTGCGATGACTGCCAGATCGTCTGTCCGTGGAACCGCTTTGCCAGGCCCACCGGCGAGAGCGACTTCAAGCCCCGGCATAACCTCGACAGCGCGGGATTGGCGGAGTTGTTCATGTGGGATGAACAGACCTTTCTCGACAGTACGGAAGGCTCGCCGCTGCGTCGCGCCGGCTACGAGCGCTGGCTGCGCAACCTGGCGGTGGGGTTGGGGAATGCGCCCTCGACTATCCAGGTACTGGAGGCACTTAAAGCACGCCAGGATCATCCGTCAGAGCTAGTCCGAGAGCATGTGGAGTGGGCGCTGGGGCAACAC